>NZ_JADZGH010000150.1:2823-13947 GCF_015865005.1 Rhodococcus sp. CX | reverse complement strand
CCCCCGCCCCCGGCGATCCCCGCCTGGTGCCGGGATACGTCGAGACCGGCGACCCCGAGGTCGACGAAACCGCGCTCGAGATCGGTCTCGGCCGTCGTCAGGTCATGAGCCTGGAAGGTCGCCTCGACGCGGCCCAGCGCTGGTTCGAGGCATACGGGCCGGACACCGAGATGGCGAAGGCCGCCCCGTCGACCTGCATGCTGTGCGGGTTCTTCCTGCCGCTCGCCGGGTCGTTGCACGCGGCGTTCGGGGTCTGTGGAAACGAGTTCGCCGCGGACGGGCACGTCGTGCACGCCCAGTACGGCTGCGGTGCCCATTCGGACACCACGCTTCCGACCGGTGCCGGTTCGCCCCGCTTCGACGCGTACGACGACGCGGCGGTGGAGATCATCACGGTCGCCGCCCCGGCAGAGTCGGACACCGCCGCGCCGGCGGAGTCGGGCACCGTCGAGGCCGAAGGGCCCGAGCCGCCCGCCGAGCCGACTGTCACGGAGGAGTCGACGGTCACCGACGAGGCGCCCGCCAGCGAGGAGTCGACGGTCACCGATGAGGTGCCCGCTGCCGAGGAGCCGAGCGCCACCGACGAGGCGCCCGCCGAGGAGCCGACGGTCACCGACGAGGCGACGACCAGCGACGACACCGGCCGGCCGGAACAGACCGACTGACGTGACCCAGGCCGACCCCGCGGACCCGTTCGGTACCGCGGCGCTGCGGGACGGCACGCTGCTCGCGTGGCGGTCGTCGCCCACCCGCCTGCGGGAGGACACCGCCACCGAATCGGACCTCGTCCGTGCCGGCTACCGCGACCGGGTACTCACCGAACTCGCCCAGAACGCAGCCGACGCCGCGACCCGCGCGGGCATCACCGGCGCGATGCGGGTGTGGCTCGGCGACGACGGCCTGCACGTCGCCAACACCGGTTCCCCGCTGGACGGCCCCGGCGTGCAGGCGCTGACAGCGCTGCGGGCGTCCGCAAAAACCGGGGGAGTCGGACGCTTCGGTGTCGGCTTCACCGCCGTTCTCGCGGTCTCCGACGACATCGGGATCCGGTCCCGGACCGGATCGATCCGCTTCTCCGCCGAGCGCACCCGCGCGGTGTTGCGCGAGCACGACCTGACGCCACCGCGGTCCGGAGTGCCGGTCCTGCGCCTGGCGTGGCCCACCGCCGAACCTCCGGTGTCCGGCTTCGACACCGAGATCGTGTTGCGGTTGCGCCCGGATGTCGACGCGCGTGCTCTGCTCGACGGATTCCGCGCCGAGGCTGCGGAACTGCTGCTGGAACTGCCCGCCCTCGGCTCGATCACCATCGGCGACGACGAACTGACCCGCACCCGCACGGACCTCGGCGGCGGCGTCCACGAGATCGTCGTCGGCGAGCACCGCTGGTGGGAGGGCGAAGGACCGCACGCGCGCTGGCTGGTTCCCGTCACCGCCGCCGGGGAGATCACGCCCCTCGGCGACGACGTGCTGCGCGCCCCCACCCGGTCCGACGAGGAGCTGTCGCTGCCCGTCCTCGTCGTCGCCGACGTGCCGATGCAGCCGGACCGGCGACGGCTGCTGCCCGGCGCCCCGCTCGACCGGATCGCCGAGGGCTACGCGCGGTTCGCCGCGGCGCTGCCCGCGGACCAGCGGATCGCGCTGGTGCCGGTGCCCGGGTTCGCGCGCAGCGAGGCCGACGGACTGCTCCGGGAGGCCGTGCTCGCGGAACTGCGCACCCACCCCTGGCTTCCCGCCGCCGCTGGCGGCGACGACCTGGTGCCCGAACGGGCGACGGCGCTGGACGGGCTCACCGACGAACTGGCCGAGGCCCTCGCCGACGTCGTGCCCGGTCTCGTCGCGCCCGCGCTGTGCGGGCCGCGGTACGCGTCGCTGCTCGCCGCGGTGGACGTGCACCGGATCGGCCCGGCCCGGGTCGCCGAACTGCTCGCCGGACTCGACCGCGACCCGCAGTGGTGGCGCCGGTTGTACGACGCGCTCGAGCCGCTCGTCGTGGACGCGGTGGTCGCGGAGGAACTCGCGTCGATTCCGGTGCCGCTGTCGGACGGGCGTCTCGTCACCGGTCCGCGCACCACCGTGCTCGGAGCCGATCTGGGGGTGGACGGCCCGCTCGTGCTGCCGTGGGTGCGGCTGGTGCACCCGGACGCCGCTCACCCGTTGCTCGCGCGGCTCGGGGCCGGCACCGTCACCGCCGTCGATCTGCTGTCGGACCCCGCGCTGTTCGCCGCCGTCGAGGACGTCGACCCCGACGACGACGAAGCCGCCGCGGAACTCGCCGACACGGTGCTGCGGCTCGCCGGGCACGTTCCCGTCGGCTCCCTGCCCCGCGATCTCGGGGCCCTGCTGCTGCCCGACGTCGACGGCGAGCTGGTTCCCGCCGACGAACTGCTCCTGCCCGATGCGCCCCTCGCCGATGTTCTCGTCGACGAATCACCTTTCGGGACAGTCGATTCCAAGGTGATCGACCGGTACGGCGTGGACGCGTTGCGGGCCGTCGGGGTCGGCTGGGGTTTCACCGTGCTGCGCGCGGAATTGCCCACCGGTCCGGACCACGACCTGCCCGACGAGGGGCAGTGGTGGGAGACGGTCGACACCGACCCGGACACCCTCGTCGCGGTCCGCGACCTCGACCTCGTCGACGAAACCCGATGGGCAAGAGCCCTGACGCTGCTCGCCGCGGATCCCGACACCGCCGACGCGCTGGCCGACCGCGACGGGTACACCGCGTGGTGGCTGCGCACCTACGCGGTTCTCGACGGGCAGCCGCTGGGACGATTGCGCGCCCCCGACGACACGACCTTCGAGGGCCTGCTCGATCCGTGCCCGCACCCCGACGCCGACCGGCTGCGGGCGTGCCTGGCGTCGCCGGTCGTCGACAGCACCGCACTGGCCGCGCTGCTGCTCGACCGCCTAGCGGACCCGGACCGTGATCCGGCACCCGCGGTCGTCGCCGCCGCGCACGGTGCCCTCGCCGCCGCGTACGCGTCCGGGGTTCTCGACGTCGCCGCACTGGACCTGCCGGACGCCGTGCGCAGCATCGCCGGGACCGTCGTCGACGCGGCCGACGCGCTCGTGCTCGACCGTCCGTGGCTCGCCGCCGTCGTCCCCGCGGAACGGATCGTGATGGGCACCACGGCAACTGCGGGTGCACTCGCCGAACTGCTCGACCTCCCGCTCGCGTCCGACACGGTGTCCGCCGAACCGACCGGCCCGGGCCGGGCCACCGAATGGTCGCGGGAACCGCAGGCCGTGCTCGCCGCCGCGACCACCGGGGTGCCCCTGCCCCGGGGACCGCTGACCGTTCACGACCGGCTCGTCGTGAGCTGTTCGGGTGCGGTGACGGGGGAGCGCGAGGTGGCCTGGTGGGTGGACCGATCCGGCACCACCCACTGCACGCCCGCCGGGTTCGCCGCCGCCGTGGCGAGCGGTGGTGCCGGGTCGTGAGCGTCGACGTCGCGGTACTCGACTGGATGCTCGGCGTCCGGGAGCCGCCGATCACGACCGCCGTCACCGTCGTCACCCACACCGGCGGCACGGTGGGGGTCACGATCCTCGCGATCGTCGCGACCCTGTTGCTGATGCGTGCGTCGCGGCCGCAGGACGCGCTGCTCGTCGCCGGCGCGGTTCTCACCGGCTGGCCCGTGATGAGCCTGCTCAAGCTGCTGTTCGGTCGTGCCCGGCCGCCGCAGCCGGAGCGGCTGGTGGACCTGTCGACGCACTCGTTCCCGTCCGGCCACGCGATGATGTCGGCGATCCTGGCGGTCACGCTCGCGGCCGTTCTCGCCCGGTCCGCGCGTCCGCAGGGCCCGTGGCGCGCGGCGCTCTACGCCGGTCTCGCCGGCTACACCGTGGCCGTCGGACTCTCCCGCGTCTACCTCGCGGCGCACTGGCTGACCGACGTCGTGGCCGGCTGGATCCTCGGGTCGCTGTGGGCTCTGCTGTGGGTGTGGTTGGTCACGCGGGTGCGGATCCGTCGCTGACGCACCCGGCTCGCGGCCCGATCCGTCAGTTCAGCCCGACCTGTGCCCCGCGCCGGCCGCGGCGCGCGGCGCGCCGCTGAACGAGGAAGAGCGCAGATCCCAGCAGCCCCACCACGATTCCGGCCACGCACACCGGAAGCGCCGCCGACCAGCGGTCTCCGACGACGAGAACGACGATCGTCGCGACGAGCCACGCGACGGTGCCGAGGGCGAGCGCGGGCCGGGGATCGGCGAGGCGTCGGACCTGCGCGGCAACGTCATCTGCGTCTTTCACAATTTGCAGACTAGTAGTTCCGCGCTGCAATAATCTCCCGGTTGCGACTCGAGCAAATCTTCTCCGGAGTGGATATTCGACATGGCCGTAGGCACCGGTTTACTGGACACCTATTTCAAGATCACCGAACGTGGTTCTACGGTGTCCCGGGAAGTCCGCGGCGGTGTGGTCACCTTCGTCGCGATGGCCTACATCGTGGTGCTCAATCCGCTCATCCTCGGTAGCTTCTCGCCCGAGGACGCCACCGCCAAGGTCGACGTGCTCGGCAACATCCTGCCGATCAACCAGGTCGCCGCGGTCACGGCACTCGTCGCCGGACTGATGAGCATCGTGTTCGGCATCATCGCCAACTATCCGTTCGCGCTCGCCGCGGGCCTGGGCATCAACAGTCTGCTCGCGGTGACCATCGCGCCGCAGGTGACGTGGCCGGAGGCGATGGGCCTGGTCGTCATCGACGGCATCATCATCGTGGTCCTCGCACTGACCGGATTCCGGACCGCGGTGTTCAATGCGATTCCGCCGGAACTCAAATCGGCCATCGCCGCCGGCATCGGTGCGTTCATCGCGTTCATCGGCCTCGTCGACGCCGGTTTCGTCCGCCGCATCCCCGACGCCGCCGGCACCACCGTGCCCGTCGGTCTCGGCATCGACGGCTCGATTGCGTCGTGGCCCACCGCGGTGTTCGTCTTCGGTGTGCTGCTGATGGGTGTGCTGGTCGTGCGCAAGGTGCGTGGCGGTCTGCTCATCGGCATCGTGATCACCACGGTGGTCGCGGCGATCGTCGAGGCGCTCACCGACGTCGGGCCGTCGATGGGCACCAACCCGAAGGGCTGGAACCTGAGCACCCCCGAGGTGCCCGGGCAGGTGGCCGGCATGCCCGATCTGAGCCTGGTCGGTGATGTCGACCTGTTCGGTGCCTTCACCCGCATCGGCGTGATCGCCGCGACGCTGCTCGTGTTCACCCTGGTGCTCGCGAACTTCTTCGACGCGATGGGCACGATGACCGGACTCGGTAAGGAAGCCGGTCTGGTCGACAAGGACGGCAACCTGCCCAACGTGGGCCGCGCCCTCGTCGTCGAGGGCACCGGTGCCATCGTCGGTGGCGCTGCCTCGTCGTCGTCGAACACCGTGTTCGTCGAGTCCGCGTCGGGTATCGCCGACGGCGCCCGCACCGGCCTGGCGAACGTCGTCACCGGTGTGCTGTTCCTCGCCGCGATGTTCCTGACGCCGCTGTACGAGATGGTGCCGATCGAGGCCGCCGCGCCCGCCCTGATCGTGGTGGGCGCCCTGATGATCGGGCAGGTCCGGGACATCGACTTCAGCAAATTCGAGGTCGCGTTGCCGGCGTTCCTGACCATCCTGGTGATGCCGTTCACCTACTCGATCGCCAACGGCATCGGCGTGGGCTTCATCACCTGGGTGGTGATGCACGCGGCGAGCGGGAAAATCCGCACGCTACACCCGCTGATGTGGGTGGTAGCAGCATTGTTCACCGCATATTTCGTGGTGGATCCCATCACCAACGTGCTCACCTAGAACATGTGTCGGTAGTTTCCGTGGCATAACGTATTGTGCTCGCCATGACATCGGAAACACGTGCACTGGCGGGCGATCTCGCCCTGGCTGTCGTGCGCCTGACGCGTCATTTGCG
The DNA here is from genome assembly GCF_015865005.1 of Rhodococcus sp. CX. Lineage (NCBI taxonomy): Bacteria > Bacillati > Actinomycetota > Actinomycetes > Mycobacteriales > Nocardiaceae > Rhodococcus > Rhodococcus sp. CX. Next base: position 8,045 of record NZ_JADZGH010000150.1, on the reverse strand, counting down.
GGGGAGACGCACCGATTCGCGAGTGTCCCTGACCCAGCTGTCGGCCATGTCGACGCTGAGCCAGGATGGAGCGATGACCCCCGGGGCACTTGCCGCGCGTGAGAAGGTCCAGCCACCGTCGATGACACGCGTCATCGCATCACTCAACGATCTCGGTCTGGTGGAGCGCACGCCGCACCCGACCGACGGCCGTCAGATCATCGTCGACCTGTCCGAGGCGGGGCGGGAACTGCTGCGCGACGAGGCGCAGGCACGGGAGGCGTGGCTGACGGAGCGGCTGCAGCAACTCGATCAGAAGAGTCTCGACACGTTGCGCGAGGCGGTGGGCATCCTCACCACGCTCGTCACCGAGGACAAGTAACCACCTGCTCGTCGGTACGGCGGCGGCGACCGTGCCGCACCCGTACCGACGAGACCGACATCACCGCGCTGCGGACGGTCGTCGCCCTGTGACCGGCCGGTCGTCGACGCAGCGCTCCCGGCCGCAGCGGCCTGGCAGCGCGACATTCCGGTGGACCCGGATTCCCTCGCCCCGACGCCTGCACGCGAGGCGTGAACTGGGACAATGGGCGACGTGGTTCACGTCATCGACATCGACGATCCCGCCGACCCACGGCTGGACGATTTCCGCGATCTCAACTCCTCGGATCGCCGCCCCGATCTCCCGGGCGGCAAGGGCCTGGTCATCGCGGAGGGCGTGTTCGTCGTGCAGCGCATGCTCGACTCGCGGTTCACGCCCAACAGCCTGCTCGGCGTCGACCGCCGGCTCGGGGAACTCGCCGACGACCTGCGCGATGTCGACGTGCCGTACTACCGCGCCTCCGCCGAGGTGATGGCCGAGGTGGTCGGGTTCCACCTGAACCGGGGTGTTCTCGCCGCCGCGTCCCGCCCCGAACCCCTCGACCTCGGGGACGTGCTAGAGAAGGCGACGACCGTCGCGGTGCTCGAGGGCGTCAACGATCACGAGAACATCGGCTCGATGTTCCGCAACGCCGCCGGTCTCGGCGTCGACGCCGTGCTCTTCGGCAAGGGCTGCGCCGACCCGCTGTATCGCCGCGCGGTGCGCGTGTCCATGGGCCACGTGCTGCGTGTGCCGTTCGCGCACCTGCCGAACTGGCCGCACGACCTCGATCTGCTGCGCGGTCGCGGTTTCCAGTTGATCTCGCTCACGCCGAACCCTCGGGCTGTTACCCTCGCCGAAGCGATGACGGGGGAGAAGGTGGCTTTGTTGCTCGGTGCCGAAGGTCCGGGACTGACCGAGCACGCGATGCGTGCCACCGACGTGCGAGCGCGTATCCCCATGGCGCCGGGCACCGATTCGCTCAATGTCGCGACCGCTGCCGCCATGGCGTTCTACGAGCGGGTGCGGATCCCGAGATGACTCGCTCCGCTCCCTCGGCAACCCCGTGGGCAACCGGTCTGACCCTCACGGCGTTCGCGCTCATCGTGACCGTCGTGACGGTCGTCGCGTTCGGTTCGGTGCTGGTGGGCATCAGTCCGGTGCTCGCCTTCGGGGTCAACCTGGTCGCCGGTGCGGGTGCCGCCCCGACCTTGTGGGTGTGGAGCCGGATTCCGTTGTGGCGCTGGGTGGCTGTGGGTGTCGCCGCGGGCATTCCCCTCGGCTGGCTGATCCTGCTGACGTCGTTGTGATCTCCGGTTCGGCCGTCAGCGGAGGAGTCCCCACCAGCGACGTCGCCGTCGTTCCGGCGGTGGAGTGAAATCCGTTGCGGGCGGCGGTGTCTCGCCGTCGCGGTAGAGACCGAACCGCCAGACCTCGATGTCGGCCGGATCCGGCTCTCCGGATTCGCGGCCGATGTACCGGAATCCGAGCCAGGCCGCGTTGGCGGTCTCGACGAGACGGCGCGGATGGAACGGCAGTGCCTGCGGGGGAGGGGTGACATCGACGGGCCAGCGCACGGGATGGTCACCGGCCCAGAACGGTCGTTCCCACACGAACGGCACGCCGTGATCCTCGAAGATGTCGACGGTCGTCGCGCTGAACGCGCGTCGCAGTTCCCCGTGGTGCCACTGCGCGAACGCCCCCAGAGCCCGCGGCGGATCCGACCGGATCACGTAGGTGTGCTCGGAACCCAGTGTGTGCGTCCAGGTTTCGGGCGTCTCCGAGGGCTGCTGCGGCAGGTCGGGGCTGCACACCACCGTGACACCCGGATAGCTGCCCACGTACACCCGGTCCCGCTCGGTGCACGCGGCGGCCTCCACCAGCGGAACCCGTTCCAGCGGAACCGAATTCAGATCCGGATAGAGTCGCCCCACGAGCGCATGCGCGGAATCGCGGTCCGGGCGGGCGGAGCACAACACCGTGGCCGGTTCGGGGGCGTCGACGTACCAGAGAGTCGAGACGGACGCCGCCATCGGGACGGTCCTCAGGCGCGTCCGTTGCTGCGCACGCCGAGGAGCACGTCGTCCCAGGACGGCAGCGCGGGCTTGCCGCGCTTGTCCTTGCCCGACGTGTGTTGCGGTGCCAGCTTGGGCTGCGGATCGTCCTCGGAAACGGATTCGGCCTCGGCGTCCTCGTCGGAGTCGACGACCGGGGCCTCGGCCTCGGCAGTGACCTGCTGCTCGGCCGGCTCCGGCTCCGCTCGATCCAGGGTGATCGGCTCCGCGGCGGCCGACGCCCGCTCGCCCACCGTGTCGGTGTCGAGGGTGTCGTCGACGTCCCGAGCCGAGTACACCGGCGTCAGATACCGCAGTGGCCGGGCGCAGTCCGGATCGACGAGGTCGCTCGCGATGTCGTCGAGCGCGACGATCGTGCCGCCGTGCGCGTCGGGCTGATACCGCCAGTGCGCACTGTTGGTGGACCGTCCCGCGTTCCACTGCAGCTGCGCGACCCAGTGGCCGTCGTCGTCGCGCCACGCGTCCCAGGTCGCGGCGTCGATGTTGTGACCGCGGGTGCGGAAGGCCTGCGTGACGATCTCGAGCAGGGTTTCGACCGCGGGGCCGTCCGGCCGGACCGGGTGACCCTGCTGCGCCATCTCCGCGGCCCGTGACCGCTCGAGCAGCACCGGGTAGGCGAAACGCTCGACCTTCGCCATCGGAATGCCGGCTTCCTCGGCGACCTGCTCCACGGATGCGCCGCTGCGGATCCGGGCCTGGATCTCGCGGGGGCGGAGCTGGCTGTTGGTCTCGATCTGGATCTGGCCGAGACGCGCGAGGTCGCCGCGGGCGGCGGCGCGCAGGGTGTCGTCGACAGGGATGCGGAACTTGTCGCCGGTCGCGGGATCCGCGAGCACGACGTGGGAACCGTCGGGCTCGAGGCCGACCACTCGAAGCTCTCGCACCATGACCTCCTCGCGCCGGTTCGCGACTGACCCGCCCGACTGTAACGGAACGGTGGGGGCGGTGAGGTCAGGACACGCCGCGCCACGCCCGGCGGGTTGTCGTGCAACCTCCCCCGGGACGCGCTATGGTGCTGGGTTCACACGAAGTCTCGACCAGGAGTCGAGAGTTTCACCCGGGCCGGAAACAGCGGAGGACCGGACCCAGCGGGCCCGGTCCTCCACCGTCACGTGAAACTCAGAGCTGGCCGACGACCCAGTCGATGCACTTGGTGAGCTGGGTGACGTCCTCGGGATCGATCGCCGGGAACATGCCGATGCGCAGCTGGTTGCGGCCCAGCTTGCGGTACGGCTCGGTGTCGACGATGCCGTTGGCGCGCAGGATCTTCGCGACCGCCGCGGCATCCACCGAGTCGACGAAGTCGACGGTGCCGACGACCTGCGAGCGGTAGGCCGGATCGGCGACGAACGGCGTCGCGTACTCCGAAGCCTCGGCCCACTCGTACAGGCGCGACGACGAATCCTTGGTGCGCGCGGTGGTCCACTCCAGACCACCGTTGTTGTTCATCCACTCGATCTGGTCGGCGAACATCAGCAGCGTCGCGAGCGCCGGGGTGTTGTATGTCTGGTCCTTGACCGAGTTGTCGATCGCGATCGGCAGCGACAGGAACTCGGGCGTGAAGCGGCCCGACTCCTTGATCTCGGCGACGCGCTCGAGCGCGGCCGGGCTCATCAGCGCCACCCACAGCCCACCGTCGGCCGCGAAGCACTTCTGCGGCGCGAAGTAGTAGGCGTCGACGTCGGCGATGTTCACCGGCAGACCACCGGCACCCGAGGTCGCGTCGATCGCGATGAGGGCCTTCTCCGAACCCGCCGGGCGGGAAACCGGGACCGCGACACCGGTCGAGGTCTCGTTGTGCGCCCAGCCGATCAGGTCGACGTCGGGGTCGGCGACGATCTCCGGAGCCGAACCCGGCTCGGCCGACACGACGACCGGATCGCCGATGAACGGGTTCTTCTTCGCCACCGACGCGAACTTCGACGAGAACTCGCCGTACGTGAAGTGCTGCGAACGCTCGCGGATCAGACCGAACGCGGCGGCGTCCCAGAACGCGGTCGACCCGCCGTTGCCGAGGACGACCTCGTAGCCCTCGGGCAGCGAGAACAGGTCGCGCAGGCCGCCTCGCACCCGCGCGACGACGTCCTTGACCGGCTTCTGGCGGTGGCTGGTACCGAACACCGAGGCGCCGACGTCGACCAGCGACTGCAGCTGTTCGGGGCGAACCTTGGAGGGGCCACAGCCGAAGCGGCCGTCTGCGGGCTTGAGGTCGGCGGGAATGATCGGTGAAGCGTCAGCCATCGGAATGCGTGTCCTAAGCGTCGAGGGACAGGTGCACAGGTAGTCTAGACCGCCCGTGTCACCGGCCCCGACACCGCATTTGCGTCCGATCCGGCCGGGGCCCCTCCGATTCGCCCGAAGACTGCCGGGTCAGCTGTGTGCGATGGTGTCCCAGCCTTCGACGCTCTCGGGGGAGCGCGGATCCGGTCCCGTGTAGATCGCGGCCGGTCGCACGAGCTTCCCGAGGCGCTTCTGCTCGAGGATGTGCGCGCACCAGCCGGCGGTACGGCCGCAGGTGAACATCGCGGGCATCATCGCGGCCGGGACCTCGGCGAAGTCGAGGATCACCGCGGCCCAGAACTCGACGTTGGTCTCGATGGCCCGGTCGGGGCGGCGTTCGCGCAGTTCGGCGAGCGCGGCCTGCTCGAGCGCGGCGGCGACCTCGAAGCGCGGGGCGTTCAGGCGCTGGGCGGTGTTGCGCAGCACCCGGGCCCGCGGATCCTCGGCGCGGTAGACGCGGTGCCCGAAGCCCATGAGCTTTTCCTTGCGGTCGAGGATGCCCTTGACCAGCGCGCGGGCGTCGCCGG
>NZ_JADZGH010000150.1:0-2813 GCF_015865005.1 Rhodococcus sp. CX | reverse complement strand
GCGTTCGGTCTCCTCGATCATCGGCAGCACCCGGGCGGGGGCGCCGCCGTGCAGCGGTCCGGACATCGCGCCGACCGCGCCGGACAGGGCCGCGGCGGCGTCGGCGCCGGTGGAGGCGATGACGCGCGCGGTGAACGTGGAGGCGTTCATGCCGTGCTCGGCGGCGGAGACCCAGTAGGCGTCGATGGCGGCGGTGTGCGCCGGGTCCGGCTCGCCCTTCCAGCGGACCATGAAGCGTTCGGTGACGGTCTTGGCCTCGTCGATGCGCTTCTGCGGGACCGCGGGCTGGTAGATGCCGCGGGCGGACTGGGCGACGTAGGACAGCGCCATCACCGCGGCGCGGGCGAGGTTGTCGCGGGCGGTGTCGTCGTCGATGTCGAGCAGCGGCTGGAATCCCCAGATGGGGGCGAGCATGGCCAGGCCGGCCTGGACGTCGACGCGGACGTCGCCGGTGTGGATCGGGAGGGGGAACGGTTCGGCCGGGTGCAGGCCGCGACCGAACTTGCCGTCGACGAGCAGTGCCCACACGTCTCCGAAGGTGACACCACGCTCGACGAGGTCCTCGATGTCGACACCGCGGTATCGCAGTGCGCCGCCGTCCTTGTCGGGTTCGGCGATGTCACTGGTGAAGGCAACGACGCCTTCGAGGCCGGCAACGAAATCCTCGGGTACTGACGCGCGCGATGCCACGGTGGACTCTCCTTGTTTTCGTGCGGCCCGGTCCGGGTCGCACTGCTTGTGAGGCGAGGCGCCGGAATGTGATGGGCACCCCACCGCTGTCGTCGAACAAGACTGTAGACCTCCCCGCTGCAGGTCGGACCCGCAGTCTCCGGAGTAGCGTCTTCGCCCGTGTCGTCAGATCCGCAGAACCGACCCCGGCGTCCCGGGGAACTCGCCGCGATGCGCGTCGACTACGCGAAGGCCGGCCCCGAAGGGGCCGCGTCCGTCGACGCCGACCTCGAACCCGAAGACCTCGCCGGCGGCTGGCTGTCGCTGCTGAGGCGGTGGCTCGCCGACGCGATCGCCGCCGAGGTACCGGAACCGAACGCCATGGTGCTCGGCACGGTCGACGAGGACGGCCGCCCGGTGACCCGCACCGTGCTGTGCAAGGACATCGACGCGGACGGCGTCACCTTCTTCACCAACTACGAGTCGAACAAGGGCCGTCAGCTCGCGGCGCGGCCGTACGCGTCCGCGACGTTCGCGTGGCTTCCCGTGCACCGGCAGGTCACCGTGCGGGGACCGGTCACGCGAGTGTCGGCGGAGGAGACCGCCGAGTACTGGCACACCCGGCCGCGTGGTTCGCGGCTCGGCGCGTGGGCGTCGCGGCAGTCGCAGCCGATCGAGTCCCGGGTCGCGCTCGAACAGGCCATGATCGAGGTCGGAGAACGCTACGGCGTCGACGAGGACATCCCGGTCCCGCCGTTCTGGGGTGGCCTGCGGATCACCCCCGAGTCCGTCGAGTTCTGGCAGGGTCGTCCCAACCGCCTCCACAACCGCGTCCTCACCCGGCTCGTCGACGGGCAGTGGTCGACAGTTCGGCTCCAGCCGTGAAGCGCCTGCTCGCCGACACCACCCCGCTGCGCGACCCCGCCTACCGGCGGCTGTGGTCGGCGGGGGTCGTCACCACGATCGGCGCCCAACTCGGTGTGGTCGCGGTGCCGCAGCAGATCTACGAGATCACCCGCAGTTCCGCCTACGTCGGCCTGACCGGTGTGTTCGGGCTGGTCCCGCTGGTGGTGTTCGGTTTGTGGGGCGGGGCGCTGGCCGATGTCATGGACCGGCGACGGCTGCTGACCATCACCACGACCGGTCTCGGCGTGACGGCGCTGCTGCTGTGGGCGCAGGCCGCCGCGGGACTGAACAACGTGTGGTTGCTGCTCGGGCTGTTCGCGGTGCAGCAGGCGTTCTTCGCGGTCAATCAGCCGACGCGGTCCGCGATCATCCCGCGGCTGCTGCCACCGGGGCAGATCGCGGCCGCGACCTCGCTGAACATGACGGTGATGCAGTTCGGGGCGATCGCCGGACCGCTGCTCGCCGGGGTTCTCATCCCGGTACTGGGGCTGTCCGCGCTGTATCTGCTCGACGCCGTCGCGCTGCTCGCCACGCTGTGGGCGGTGGTGCGGCTGCCGGCGATCCCGCCGCTCGGGGAGACCACGAAGGCCGGGCTGCGCGCGGTTTTCGACGGATTCCGGTACCTGTCGACGCAGAAGATCCTGCTCGCCTCGTTCGTGGTCGACATCGTCGCGATGGTCTTCGGCATGGCCCGTGCCCTGTTCCCGCAGATTGCGCACGAGTCGTTCGGCGACCCGGTGTCCGGCGGCTTCGCCCTCGGCCTGCTGTTCGCGGCGATGTCCGTCGGCGCGGTGCTCGGCGGCGTGTTCTCCGGCTGGCTGCCGCGGGTGCGCCGGCAGGGGCTCGCGGTGATCGTGTGCATCGCACTGTGGGGTGTCGCGATGATCGGTTTCGGTGTCACCGTCGCGTTCGCCGAGCCCGGTGACGGTCCCGTGTTGCTCTGGATCGCGTTGGCGTTCCTGGCATTCGGCGGTGCCGTCGACATGGTGTCGGCGGCGTTCCGCTCGACGATGCTCCAGACCGTCGCGACCGACGAGATGCGTGGCCGGCTGCAGGGTGTGTTCATCGTGGTCGTCGCCGGGGGACCGCGCATCGGCGACGTCGCGCACGGTGTCGCCGCGGCGGCGGTCGGCACCGCGGTCGCGGCTGCCGGCGGTGGGGTGCTCGTCGTGATCGGCACCGCGCTCTGTGTGCTCGCGTTCCCCGCGTTCGTGCGGTTCCGGGTCGCGAAAGAGGTC
>NZ_JADZGH010000149.1:0-7752 GCF_015865005.1 Rhodococcus sp. CX | reverse complement strand
GCGGCGACCGGGCCCTCGACGATCTGGTCGGCATGTTCGTCAACACCCTGGTGCTGCGCACCCGGGTGCCCGGCCGGCTCGGCTTCGCGGAGCTGCTCGGCCGGGTCACCGCCGCCGACCTGGACGCGTTCGCGCACGCGGACGTGCCGTTCGAACGGGTCGTGGAGGAAGTGGACCCGGTCCGCTCGACCGCGCACTCGCCGCTGTTCCAGGTGTCCATCGAGTTCCAGAACAACGCCCGCCCCAGCCTGGAACTGCCGCACCTGACCGTCACCGGGCTGCAGCTGGATCCGACGGTGTGCAACTTCGACCTGGAACTGCTGCTCGCCGAAACCGACACCGGCGGACTGGATGCGGCGTTCGTGTACGCCACCGACCTGTTCGACGCCGGCACCGTCGCCGGGTTCGCGGACCGGTTCGTGCGGCTGCTCGACGCGCTCACCACCGACCCGGACCGGCCCGTCGGCGACATCGACCTGGTCACCGCCGACGAGACCCGGGCGCTGGTGCCGGCGTACGGCCCGGCCGGGGTGGGCACCGGGTTGTGGACCGAGCTGCTGGATGCGGCCGTGGCCGCCGCCCCGGATTCGGTCGCGGTTGTCGACGGGGACCGCACCGTCACCTACCGCGACCTCGACGCCGCCGCGAACCGGCTGGCGCGAATGCTGCTCGATCGCGGCGCCGGACCCGACCGGGTCGTCGCGCTCGCGTTGACCCGCTCGATCGAGTCGGTCACCGCGGTGTGGGCGGTCATCCGCTCGGGGGCCGCGTTCGTGCCGGTCGATCCGGCCTATCCGCCCGACCGGATCGCCTACATGCTCGACGACAGCGCGGCCCGGCTCGGGATCACCACCGCCGCGCACCGGGCCGCGTTGCCGTCCGGTGTGGAGTGGATCGTGCTCGACGACCCGGACACCGCCGCCGCGCTGGCGGCCCGCGCCGCCGCGGCCGTCACCGATCGTGACCGGCCGGCGGCGCTGCGCCCGGACCACCCGGCCTATCTCATCTACACCTCCGGCTCCACCGGCCGCCCGAAGGGGGTGACCGTCACCCACCGGGGCCTGACGGACCTGGCCGCCGAGGAACGCGAGCACCTGCAGGTCGACCCGACCGGCCGGGTCTCGCACCTGGCGTCGCCGAGCTTCGACGCGTCGGTGTTCGAGCAGATGATGGCGCTGTCGGCGGCCGCGACCCTGGTGATCGTCCCGCCGGAGGTGTACGGCGGGGAGGACCTGGCCGCGGTGCTCGACACCCACCGGGTCACGCACAGTTTCATCACCCCGACCGCGCTGGCGTCGCTGGACCCGGTCGCGGTGCCGGCGCTGCGGGTGCTGCTGGTCGCCGGGGAGGCCTGCCCGCCGGAGCTGGTGGCCCGCTGGGCGCCGGGCCGGCGCGTCATCGACGCCTACGGGCCGACGGAAGCGACGATCATGACCTCGCTGAGTGCGCCGCTGGCCGCCGGGGACCCGGTCACCATCGGCCGGCCCGCCCGCGGGTTCCGGGCGCTGGTGCTCGACGCGCGGCTGCGGCCGGTGCCGGTCGGGGTGGCCGGGGAACTGTACGTGGCCGGCCCGGGCCTGGCCCGCGGCTACCACGCCCGCCCGGATCTGACCGCGGCCCGGTTCGTCGCCGACCCGCACGTGCCGGGGCAGCGGATGTACCGCACCGGCGACATCGTCCGCTGGACGCACGAGCGGGACCTCGAGTACGTGGGGCGCTCCGACTTCCAGGTCAAGGTGCGCGGGTTCCGCATCGAACTCGGCGAGATCGACGCCGCGCTCGGCAGCCACGAGCAGGTGGTGTTCGCGCACACCGTCGGGCACACCGCCCCGTCCGGGCAGACCGTGCTCGTCTCCTACGTGCGCTGCGCCCCGGACAGCGCACCCGACCCCGCCGCACTGAAAGCACATGTGGCGCAGCAGCTTCCGTCGCACATGGTGCCGACGGCGGTGATCGTGCTCGACGAGATCCCGCTCACCCCGGCCGGCAAGCTCGACCGCCGCGCGCTGCCGGCCCCGGACTTCGGGACCGCCACCGGCCGCTACCGGGCCCCGGAGAACGAACTCGAACGCATCGTCGCCGAGGTCTTCGCCGAGCACCTCGGCCTGGAGCGGGTGTCGGTCGACGACGGGTTCTTCGACCTGGGCGGCACCTCGCTGCTGGCCACCCGCATGCTGCCGGCGCTCGGGGAGCGCCTGGGCCGGCGGGTGCCGCTGCAGGCGATCTTCGTGCACCCGACCGCGGCGGACCTGGCCGCGCACCTGACCGAACCGGGCGAACCGGCGACCGTCGACGACGCGCTGCGGGTGCTGGTGCAGCTGCGCGAGGGCACCGGCCCGGCGCTGTTCTGCGTGCATCCGGCGGCAGGGCTGTCCTGGGCCTACGCCCCGCTCGCGCAGCGCCTGGACGGGCACCGGCCGGTGTACGGGCTGCAGCTGCCGGCGCTGAGCGGGGAGGGACGCACCGACACCATCCGGACGCTCGCCCACCGGTACGTGCAGGAGATCCGGCGGGTGCAGCCGCACGGGCCGTACCACCTGCTGGGCTGGTCCCTGGGCGGGGTCATCGCGCACGCGGTCGCGGTGGAACTGCGCCGCGCCGGGGAGGTCGTCGACACCCTCGCGCTGCTCGACAGCCACCTCGCGATCCCCGGCGGCGCCCCGGCGGTCGGGGTCAAGGACATGCTCCGCGACCTGGGCGTGTCGGTCAACGGCGGCCCCGAACCGACCTTCGAGCGGGCCGCGGCGATCCTCGACGAGTCGCTCGGCGGCAGCACCGGCCTGACCGCCGCGCACCTCGAGCGCATCCACTCCGGATCGACCGAGGCGTCCCGCGCGGCCCGGCGGCATTCCCCGGACACCTTCGACGGGGACGTGCTGTTCTTCACCGCCAGCCGGTCGGCGGCGTCGATCCCCGCCGTGGCCGCCTGGCACAACGTGGTCTCCGGGGAGATCCACCAGTACCGCCTCGACTGCGAGCACCACGAGATGGTCTCCCCGCGGGCGGTGGAGACGATCGTCGCGGTGCTCGCGGCCCGGCTCGAGGAGAGCGACAGCGCATTCCGGCACTGGGGTCGCGGCGAGGTCGGTACCCCGCGGCGCTGACGCCGGGCGCTGACGCGCCGGTGTGCCATTGTGGCGGTGGGAGCCGCCATTTCGGCACACCGGCGCGTCGGCGCACCCCTGTGACGAGACACAATTGAGGAACGTGTTCCAGGGTGGGACATTTCATCCATGACTGCCGCACCCGGCTCCGGGGTCCACCGCACCGCACCGCTCGGCAGCTCCCCGTGGGATTCCCTGCACCGCGAACACGACTACACCGTCGACGAGATCACCGGCCGCATCCCCGACGGGCTGCGCGGCGCTCTCTACCGCATCGGACCGGGACGCCTCGACGTCGCCGGCCACCCGGTCGAGCACATCTTCGACGGCGACGGCATGATCTCGCGGCTGCACATCGGCGACGACGAGATCCGCTTCCGCAACCGCTACGTGCGCACCCGCAGCTACCGGCGCAGCAACCGCACCGCGGAGATGCCCCGCGGATTCGGCACCCCCCGCCGCGGCGGGCCGCTCGCCAACGCGCTGCGCTTCCCGGCGAACATGGCCAACACCAACGCGATCCGGCACGGCGACCGCCTCTACGCGCTGTGGGAGGGCGGCAAACCGCATGCCCTCGACCCGGCCACCCTCGACACCCTCGGCATCGAGGACTTCGGCGGCCGCCTCAAACGGCTCGGCGCCTTCTCCGCGCACCCCAAGATCGATCCGCGCACCGGGGACCTCTACAACTTCGGCCTCGACTTCTACCCGCGGCCGCTGATCCGCTGCTACCGGCGCACCCCGCGCGGCGCGTTCACCGAGATCGCCGCGTTCCCCATCCCGAAACCGGCGTTCGTGCACGACTTCGCGCTCACCGAACGCCACCTGGTGTTCGTCGTCGATCCGCTGATCGTGGCCCGCCCGGTGTCGATGCTGCTCGGGCTGCGCCCGATGGACCACGCCCTGACGTTCGCGCCGGAGAAGGGCACCACCGTGGTGCTGGTGCCGCGCGACGGCGGCGGGCCCGTGCAGATCGAGCACGACGCGCTGTTCCACTTCCACGTCACCAACGCCTACGAGGACGACGACACCACCACGGTCGTCGACGTGGTCGCCCACGATCCCACGCAAAGCTGGGAACGCTGGAACGGGCACCTGCGCGACTACCGCGGCAACGCCGGACCCGCCTTCGGCGGCATCCTCACCCGCCTGCGCATCGACCGGCGCACCCGCCGCATCACCCGCGAGGTCCTCGGCGACCGCGGCTGCGAATTCCCGCAGCTCGACCCGCGGCGCACCACCACCGCGCACCGCCACACCTACCTCGCCGAGGCCTCGGTCCCCGGCGGCGACCCCGACTCGATCGCCACCGTCGACCACACCACCGGCACCATCCGGCGCTTCGTCGGCGACCCCGGCGACACGGTGTGCGAGCCGCTGTTCGCGCCCGCCTCGGCCACCGAGGGCCAGGGGTGGCTGCTCACCGTCCAGCACAGCGCCGCCGAGCGCCGGTCCCGGGTGCTGATCCTTCCCGCCGAGCGTCCCGACGCCGGCCCGGTCGCGACCCTCGGGTTGCGCCACCACGTGCCGATGACCTTCCACGGCACCTTCACACCGCGCTGACCGTGCCGGGTTCGCGGACCGCCGCCGCGGGTAGCCGCATCACACGGACGAGCGTGTGCGCGGCGGATCCGCGCGGCGGGAACGAACGGAGACGGGCGTGAAGATCGGATACAAACTGTTCGCCGAGGCGTATTCACCGACCGAGCTGGTGCGCCAGGCGGTGCGCGCCGAGGAGGCCGGCTTCGACTTCGTCGAGATCAGCGACCACTACCACCCGTGGCTGCACGACCAGAACCATTCGGGCTTCGCCTGGTCGATCCTCGGCTCGATCGCCGCGAAGACCTCCACCCTCGGGCTGGCCACCGGCGTGACCTGCCCGTTCCTGCGCTACCACCCGGCGATCATCGCGCAGGCCGCGGCCACCACGGCACTGCTGTCCGACGGCCGGTTCGTGCTGGGCCTGGGCAGCGGCGAAAACCTCAACGAACACGTGGTGGCGCGCGGCTGGCCGGCCGCCGCGACCCGGACGCAGATGCTGCGCGAATCGATCGAGGTGATCCGGTTGTTGTGGAGCGGCGGCTACCACAGCTACGACGGCCGCCACATCCGGCTCGAGGACGCGCGGGTGTTCGACCTGCCCGACGAGCTGCCGCCGATCGTGGTCGCCGGGTCGGGCGGTCCGGCGGTGACGACCGCCGCCGAACTCGGCGACGGCCTGTTCGCGACGGAAGCCGACCCCGAGCTGATCGCCGCGTACCGGCAGGCCGGGGGCACCGGGCCGCGCTACGGCGAGGTGTCCCTGGCGTGGGCGCCGACGGAGGAGGCGGCGCTGGCGTCGGCGCACAGGCTGTTCCGGTTCTCGGCGGCCGGGTGGAAGGTGCAGGCCGAGTTGCCGAATCCGGTGAACTTCGAGGCGGCCGCCTCGACGGTCCGCGAGTCGGACCTCGCCGACAGCTTCGGGTACGGCCCCGACCCCGACCGTCACCTGGAGAAGATCCGCGGCTACGCGGACGCCGGGTTCGACCACCTGGCGCTGGTGAACGCCGGGCCGGACGTCGACGGGTTCTTCCGGTTCTACGCGGACGAGCTGCGACCGGCCCTCGCCACGTCCTGAGCCGGTGACCGGCCGACCTGCCGGGCCGCGGGAAGCGCACCGAACCAAATATGAACCACATACATGAACTTACATGTGGTTTATGAATTGGAATTATGTGACGGTGGCCTCTTCACTGGAGGCATGACCACCAGCCCTCCGCGCTCCGACCTCGACCTGTTCGCCGACGAGATCCTCACCGACCCCTATCCCACCTTCGCCGAGCTGCGGGAACTCGGCCCGGTGGTGTACCTGCCCGCCCACGACGTCTACGCCCTGACCCGCTACGACGTCATCCGCGGCGCCCTCGCCGATACCGCGACGTTCTCCTCCCGCAGCATCGCCTTCAACCCGGCCGCCAACGAGGCCCTCCAGGGCACGTCCCTGGCGTCCGACCCACCGATCCACACCGAACTGCGCGCCACCCTCACCGAGAACCTCTCACCGCGGGCCCTGCGCGGCCTCAAGTCCACCATCGAGACCAAGGCCGACGCGCTCGTCGCCGACCTGGTGGAGAAGGGCTCGTTCGAGGCCATCGACGCCCTCGCCCGCGCCTTCCCGCTCGAGGTCGTCGCCGACCTCATCGGCTTCACCGGCGAGGTCCGCGCCAACATGCTCCGCTGGGGTCAGGCCGCCATGGAGGTCCTCGGCCCCATGAACCAGCGCACCGCCGAGAACTTCCCCATCGCGGGGGAGCTGTACGCCTGGTGCTCGCAGGTGCAGGCCGAGGATCTGACCCCCGGCTCGGTCGGCCGCGGCATCTTCGACGCCGAGGCGCGCGGCGCCGTCCCCGCCGGCAGCGCCGGGCACATCATCCACCAGTATCTCGGCGCCGGGGTCGACACCACCATCGCCTCGATCGGCAACCTGATCGCCCTGTTCGCGGCGTTCCCCGACCAGTTCGACCTCGTGCGCGCCGACCCGACGCTGGTGCCGGCCGCGTTCGCGGAGGTGCTGCGCTACTGGGCGCCGCTGCACGCCTGGGGCCGCGCGGTCACCCGCGACGTCGAGATCGACGGCTACCTGATCCCGGCCGGGGCGCAGGCGGCGGTGCTGCTCGGCGCCGGCAACCGCGACCCGCGCCACTACGACGATCCGGACACCTTCCGGGTCGAACGCAACCCGGTCGATCACCTGTCCTTCGGGTACGGCCCGCACGGCTGCGCCGGGCAGGGCCTGGCCCGGCTCGAGGCGCACGCGGTCATCGCCGCCCTCGCCCGGCACGCCCGCCGCCTGGTCGCCGCCGACCCGATCCGGCTGCCCAGCAACACCACCCGCTCCATCGACGCACTCGAGATCCTGGAGGTTGTCCCGTCATGAAGATCACCCTCGACCGCCCCCGCTGCGAAGGCCACGGACTGTGCGAGGAGGTCGCACCCGAGCTGATGCACCTCGACGACGACGGTGAGCTGATCCTCGACGACGGCGACCCGCGGGCCGCCACCGCCGGTGCCGCCGTGCGCGTGTGCCCCGTCGCCGCCCTCAAACTCGCATGAGTGCCGCACAGACCCCGGGGATGCACCGGGTCGTCGTGGTCGGCAACGGCATCGCCGGGCAGACCGCCTGCGACAGCCTGCGCACCGCCGGGTTCGACGGGGAGCTCACCGTCGTCGGCGACGAACCGGTGCCCGCCTACTCGCGGCCGGCCCTGTCGAAGGCGCTGCTCACCGACGGCGGCTCGCACGAGCTCGCCGCCCCCGCGCACGGCGCCACCGAGCTGCTCGGCGTCGCCGCGGTGGGCCTGGGCGTCGCCGCCCGGACGGTGCGGCTCGACGACGGGCGCGACCTGCCCTTCGACGGGCTCGTGATCGCCACCGGCACCCGGGCCCGCCGGCTCGGCCAGGACGCGCTGGTGCTGCGCACCCTCGACGACGCGCTGCTGCTGCGCGACCGGCTCGCGGCGCGTCCGTCGGTGGCGGTCGTCGGCGCCGGGCCGCTCGGCATGGAGGTCGCGTCCGCGGCCGTGCAGGCCGGCTGCGAGGTCACCGTCGTCGCCGACACCGCACCGATGCGCCCGCAGTTCGGCGGGTATCTGTCCGAGGTGTTCACCAC
>NZ_JADZGH010000148.1:7607-12156 GCF_015865005.1 Rhodococcus sp. CX | reverse complement strand
GCCCGCGCCCTGGGCGTCACCCGCCGCACCTCGTTCATGCTGTCCGGCGCACAGCTCGGTATCACCGTCACAGGCCTGCTCGTCGGCTATGTCGCCGAACCGCTCATCGGCAGCGGCCTCGGCGAGTTGTTCGGCGGCGTCGGTGTTCCCACCGCCGTCGGGGTGGCCGTCGGCACCGTGCTCGCGGTGCTGTTCTCCACCGTCGTGCAGATGGTGTTCGGCGAACTGTTCCCGAAGAACCTGGCCATCGCCCGTCCCGAACCGGTCGCGCGGAAGCTCGCGCTGTCGACGACCGTCTACCTGAAGTTGTTCGGCTGGCTCATCACGCTGTTCGACGCGGCGTCGAATCTGCTGCTGCGGCTGTTGCGGATCGAACCCGTTCACGACGTGGAACATTCGGCAACCGTCCGCGATCTCGAGCACATCGTCGCCGAATCCCGCGACACCGGAGAGCTGCCGCCGGAGCTGTCGACACTGCTCGACCGCATCCTCGACTTCCCCACCCGCACCGCCGAGCACGCCATGATTCCGCGCGCCCGGGTGGATGTCGTCCACGTCGACGAACCCGTCGACCGGGTGCTCGCGACGATGAGCACCGGCCACACCCGTTACCCGGTCGTGGGTGCCTCCACCGACGACCTGCACGGTGTGGTGCACCTGCACGACCTGCTCGAACTCGACCGGACCGACGGCCCCGCCGGCTCCGTGCACCGGCCCGCGGTGATCGTGCCGACCACACTGCCGCTGCCGGACGTCCTCGCGCGCCTCGGCGAGGCCCACGAGGAGATGGCGCTGGTCATCGACGAGTACGGCGGTTTCGCCGGGGTCGTCACCGTCGAGGACATCGCTGAGGAACTGGTCGGCGAGATCGCCGACGAGCACGATCCCGAGGCCGACACCGCGGTGATCGTGCGTGCCGGCGACGGCTGGACGGTACGCGGCACCGCGCATCTCGACGAGGTCGGCCGAACGCTCGGCCGGACGCTGCCCGACGGCGACTACGAGACCGTCGCCGGGCTGGTCATCGCCGAATTCGGTGGCCTGCCCGCCGTCGGCGATCGCGTCGAGATCGCCCTGGACGCGGATCCCGCCGACCTGGTGAGTGACGATCGCCTCCCCCGCCGCACCCTGGTCGCCGAGGTGCGGGCCATCGACAAGCACGTGCCGTCCTCGCTGCACGTCACCGTCCGCACCGAGCCCGAGGTGAACATCGATGAGTAACCCCTGGATCGTGGCGGCCGCGACGGTCGCGTTGATCGCGGCCAGTGCGTTCTTCGTCGCCGTCGAGTTCGCGCTGATCGCCGCGCGACGGCACCGCCTCGAGGACGCCGCCCCGCACAGCCGTGCCGCGCGGGCCGCGTTGCGCAGCGCGACGGAACTGTCGGTGCTGCTCGCCGGCTCCCAGCTCGGCATCACGGTGTGCACCCTGGCACTGGGTGCGGTGACCAAACCGGCCGTGCATCACTGGCTGACCCCGCTCATAGCGGGTTGGGGTGCCCCCACGTGGCTGGCCGATGTCGCCGGGTTCGTGCTCGCGCTGATCATCGTGACGTTCCTGCACCTGGTGGTCGGTGAGATGGCACCGAAGTCGTGGGCGATCGCGCATCCGGAGAAGTCGGCGACGATGCTGGCGATCCCGATGCGGGTGTTCATGTGGTTCACCCGACCGGTCATCGTGCAGCTGAACCGGATGGCGAACCGGTGCCTGCGCAGGGCCGGGGTGGAACCGGTCGATCAGGTGGCCACCGGTCAGGATCCGGATGCGTTGCGGCACCTCGTCGAGCATTCGGCCACGGTGGGCACTCTCGACGAGCGCTACCACGGCCATCTGACGAGCGCCCTGGAGCTGGAAGCGCTGACGGTCGGCGACATCGTCGCCCCGAACGACCGGCCGAGCAGCGTGCCGCCGGATGCGTCGGGCGCCGAGATCCGGGAGACCGCCCGCCGGACCGGGCACCTGCGGTTGCTGGTGCGCGGCAACGGTCACGTCGACGGGGTCGTGCACGTGCGCGACAGCCTCCACGCACCCGAGGTGAGCGCGGGTGAGCTGATGCGGCCCGCGCTGACCGTCGAGGCCGCGGTCCCGGTGTACGAGGCGTTGCGGACCATGCGGGAAACCCGCAACCATCTCGCCACCGTCACCGACGATGGGCAGGTCGTCGGACTGATCACGATCTCGGACGTGCTCCAGCGTCTCCTCGTGCGCTGACGCGCCCGTGTGCCTTTGTGGCGGCCCCAACCGCCACAAAGGCACACCGTTACCCTTCCGGATGCTCCGGGTCGATGGCGCACAGTCGCAGGGCCCGGAGCTCGCCGTTCGACAGTGCGGACGGATCGACGCCCCTCATCAGCTCCCTCCACGCCGCGAGCGCGACATCCGTGACGATGTCCATGTCGGCATCGCGGAAGCGTCGACGATTACCGTTCTCGAGCAACCGGTATACCCGCGCGATCCGGAGCAGCAGCGTGTGTTCGAACTCGATCTGCTCGTTCCGTTTTCGCGCGGCACGCTGCGCCGACCGGGCGGCTGCCTCGGCCAGGAGTTCGGCGCACCAGTCCGGAATGGGTTCGAGGCCTCGCAACCATCGCCGCGCGGTCGCCACGTCCAGCGGTCCCTCGATCCCGTGCCACCGCATGGCAGCGGCTACCTTTGCAACCCGCAGCCCGAGTGCCTCGGCCACCGGGACCGGGCACAGTGCACGGTCGGCGCGCCTCGCCGCCTTCCGGTTCCGCACGCGTTCGTCACGACTGTCCATCGAGTTCCCCTGCAGGTCGGTCGATGCCCCAGGCATATGCCGTTCGCTCGGGCCGACGGTATCTCGCGGCTACGACACCCTGTCGCCCCGAACAGCCCGGGAACCGTAGAGGGTGTGGCCCCGCCGCGCATCAAGCGTTTCGGTGCGCGCACGGCTGGTCCGACGCGGGCCGGAACCACGCGCTCACCCGGCCGATCAGCTCGGGATCTCCTGCCGCCGTGACCGAGCGGTCCCCGAACGCGTCCGCCCAGTCGCGCCTGCCCCGGGCGAGCGCGAGCAGCGCCGGCATCGAGGACTCCAGGTACACATAGCGACTCACGTCGAGGAGCGGGTCCGTGAGGCACCCGTACGGTGCGGCACCTCGCTGCAGCACGAGCCAGTATCGGCGGTCGTGCCGGTGGTGCAACCGCAGTTCCACGACGACGGGCCGCTCCGGCGCACGATCTGGATCCGCCCGCTGCGCCAGCCAGCCGAGCACGATGTCCGGGTCGCGGTCCAGCATGTCGGGATCGTCCGGGAGCCAGGTCTCCGCCCACGCCCGCAGCGAGCCGAGTGTCGCCGTCAAGCCTTCCCCGACCTCCGTGAGGCGGTACGCGGGGTGCGGATCCGGGCCGGCACAACGCGACACCAGCCCGAGCGTCTCCAGGCGGCGCAACCGGTCGGCGAGCACCGAGCGCGAGATGCGACCGGGCAGCCCGGTGGCCAGTTCGTTGAATCCCTGCGGCCCGAACGTCCCCAGCTGCCGAACGATGAGCAGACTCCAGCGGTCGCCGAGGTGCTCGATGGCCTTGGTGAACGAGCAATATCCGACGAACTCGCTCGAGCCCACGACACGAGTGTCCCACCGTCGGACGCCGTCGGACGGTTCGAACTTCGAACTGGCTCTCCCCCGTCGAGGGCGCGGATTCTGACAGCAGCACGAAGTTCGCCCCAGGAGTCACGATGGCCACCCAGCTGAGCAAACCGCAGGTGCCGCGGCACCCGGATACGCTACGAGCCAGGTACAACCGGATGGTCCGGGCGGCCGGCGCCGAGGGTCGCTTCGTCCGGACGCGCACCGGTCGGGTTCACGTGATCGAGTCCGGTTGCGGGCCGCCGGTCGTTCACCTGCACGGCAACAACACCTCGTCGCTGTCCCACCTGATGCTGCTCGACCCCATGACGGCAACGCACTCCTACCTCGTCGACCGGCCGGGATTCGGACTCAGCGATCCACATACGTTCCCGCGCAATGACTTTCGACAGTTCGCGGTCCGGTTCGTCGACGACGTCCTCGACGAACTCCGTCTCGGGTCGGTGGTGCTGGCCGGAGCCTCGGGAGGCGGATGCTGGTCGGTCTGGTACGCCCTGGACCGCCCCGAGCGCGTGCGCGGTCTGGTCCTGCTCGGATCCGTCCCGCTGTTTCCCGGCGCCCGGATCCCGCCGGGGATCCGGCTCATGGCGACACCGGTAGTGGGCCCCTTGCTCACTCGCACGGTCACACCGGGCCGTCGGATGCTGCTCCACCTGATGTCCTCGGTGGGCGAGGGCGACACCATCCTGCGGTACCCGGACCTACTCGACTCACTCGTGGACGCAGCGCACGACCCGGTCGCCACCGCCGCCAACATCGCCGAGTTCCGGGCGCTCCTGTCGCCGTTCGGTGTCCGATCCGGGACCCGGATACGCCCCGACGAGCTGCGTCGTCTGTCCGTTCCCACCCTGATGATCTGGGGTGACCACGATCCCGTCGTGCCGGTGGCCGACGCGCGGGCGGCCGCCGATCTGATTCCGAACGCCCGCCTCGAGGTGCT
>NZ_JADZGH010000148.1:0-7564 GCF_015865005.1 Rhodococcus sp. CX | reverse complement strand
GGACACGTCCCACAGCTCGGCCACCCCGCACGGGTGGCGGAGCTGATCGACGAGTTCACCCTGGGTGGTGTGCCTTTCTGACGGCCCCGACCGCCACAACGGCACACCGCTCAAATCCGCAGCGGATCCATCTGGACGCGCAGCGGCCCGTCGGCGCGGCGGGCGGTACGCGCGGCCTGCGCGTCCCGCAGTGCCCGACCGAGCTCCCGACCGCGGCCGCGGCCCACGCGGACGAGCATGCGGTGCACCTCGTCGGGTTCCGGATCGTCGGCCCCGAACGGCAGCCGCTGGCCGGGTGGCAGAGGCACCGGGCCGAGCACTTCGGCGCCCTCCGGCAGGACCGTCGCCTCGAGCAGCCCCGTGACCGCGGCGGCGCTGCCGTCGATCGCGGCCATGTGCACGGTCGGCGGGAATCCGACCTCGGCGCGTTCGTCGAGCTGCGACCGCGCGTGCCCGACCGGATCCCAGCGCACCAACGCCTGCACGGTCGGGATCCCCGAGTCGGCGACGACCACGACCTGACCGCCGTCGCGGAACGGACGGACCAGCGACGACGCGGTCAGCCAGCGTCGCATTGTTTCCTCGGCGGCACGCAGGTCGGCGCGGCCGAGCAGCGCCCAGCCGTCGAGCAGCAGCGCCGCCCCGTATCCGCCGGGTGCGATCGGCTCGGCGCCGACCGTCGAGACCACCAGCACCGGCCCCTCGGGCGCAGAGACCTTGACGTCGGTGCCACCGGAGGTCACCACCGGCACGCCGGGAAAGGCCCGGCCCAGTTCCTCGGCGGTCCGTCCGGCACCGACGACGACCGCGCGCAGCGACCGCGCGCCGCACACGTGACAGCGGTGGGTGGCGTCGGCGACGCCGCACCAGCGGCACGCCGGGATCGCGGCGCCGTCCGGGCCGCCTGCCGTGGGCAGCGCCAGCGGGCCGTTGCAGTGGCGGCACCGCGCCGGGGCCCGGCACTTGCCGCAGGCCAGCGCGGGGACGTAGCCGCGGCGCGGGACCTGCACGAGCACACCGCGGCCCGCGCCGAGCGCCGCGCGGGCCGCGGCGAACGCGATGGCGGGGATCCGGGCGGCCCGCGCCGCCGGGTCGCGGGCGAGCGCGTGGTCGCTGTCGGCCAGGGCCGTCACCTTCGGCGCCCACTCTCGGACGATCTCGCGGGGGGCGGTCAGGTCGTGTGCCCACCCGGAGTCGACGAGCGCCTGGGTTTCGGCGGTGCGAGCGTGCCCGCCGAGCACGACCGCGGCACCTGCGGCATGCGCACGCAGGACCGCGACCTCCCGGGAGTGCGGATACGGCGACCGGGGCTCGGCGTGCAGGTCGTCCCCGTCGTCCCAGACGACGAGCAGCCCGAGATCCGGGGTGGGCGCGAACACGGAGGCCCGGGTTCCGACGACGATTCGTGCGGTGCCGCGCAGCGTGGACAGCCAGCGCCGGTAGCGGACGGCGGGTCCGAGTCCCGCGCTGAGCCCGACGACGTGCTCGGCGCCGGCGACCGCTTCGCAAGCGGTGAGGACCCGGTCCAGGTCGCGCTGATCGGGGACGACGATCACCGCGGCACGGCCCCCGGCCGCGGTGAGCGCCGCGAGTTCGGCGAGCCGACACGGCCAGTCCTCCCCCGGGAGCGCCTGCCAGGCCGCGCGCGGCGAGCGGCCGGCAGCCAGCGCGTCCAGGAAGTGCTCCCCGAACCGGTAGCGCGCCCATGCCTGCCGGTCGACGTCCGGCGCAGCCGGCGGGGACGTTTCGACGGGTGCTTCGGCTTCGACGCGGGCGTGCCGCGGCGGCACCGCCAGGCGCAGCACGTCGGCGCGGGTGCCGGCGTAGCGGGTGGCGACCTCCTCCGCGAGGGCGGCGATCTCACCGGTCAGCACCTGTTCGGATGACACGACCCGGTCCAGCCAGCCGAGGCGTCCCGGATGGTCGCTGACGGCGGTGCGGGAGAGCAGGAAGCCGTCGACGAGCCGGCCGGAGAACCGGACACGAACGCGGACGCCCGGTCGGGCGTCCGCGTCGAGTTCACGGGGAATCAGGTAGTCGAACTCGCGGTCGAGGTGCGGAAGCGGCAGCAGCGGGAGCACCCGTGCGATCGGATCCGTCTCGGCGGCGAGCCTGTCGGCACCCACCCGTCGGTGACCTGTCGGTCAGAGACCGGCGGCGGCGCGCAGCTTCTCGGCCCGGTCCGTGTTCTCCCACGGCAGGTCGATGTCGGTGCGGCCGAAGTGCCCGTACGCGGCGGTCTGCGCGTAGATCGGGCGCAGCAGGTCCAGGTCGCGGATGATCGCGCCCGGCCGCAGGTCGAAGACCTCGTTGATGGCCGCCTGGATGCGGGCCGGGTCGGTCTTCTCGGTGCCGAAAGTCTCGACGAACAGGCCGACCGGTGCGGCCTTGCCGATGGCGTAGGCGACCTGCACCTCGAGGCGGTCCGCCAGGCCCGCGGCGACCGCGGTCTTCGCGACCCAGCGCATCGCGTACGCGGCGGAACGGTCGACCTTCGACGGGTCCTTGCCGGAGAACGCGCCGCCGCCGTGGCGGGCCATGCCACCGTAGGTGTCGACGATGATCTTGCGGCCGGTCAGGCCCGCGTCGCCCATCGGCCCGCCGAGCACGAACGACCCGGACGGGTTCACGAGCAGCCGGATGTCCGAGGTGTCGAGGCCGGCGAGGTTCGGATCTGCCAGCACCGCGTCGACGACGTGCGTGCGCAGGTCCGGGGTCAGCAGGTTGTTCAGGTCGATGTCCGCGGCGTGCTGCGTGGAGATGACGATCGTGTCGAGGCGCACCGGGGTGTCACCGTCGTACTCGATGGTGACCTGGGTCTTGCCGTCCGGGCGCAGGTAGGGCAGCACACCGGTCTTGCGGACCTCGGTGAGACGCCGCGCCAGCCGGTGGGCCAGCGAGATCGGCAGCGGCATCAGTTCCGGGGTGTCCGAGCACGCGTAGCCGAACATCAGGCCCTGGTCGCCGGCGCCCTGCTTGGCGACCTCGTCGTCGGTGAGCGTTCCGGAGCGGTGCTCGTGGGAGACGTCGACGCCGCCGGCGATCTCCGGGGACTGCGCACCGATCGCGATGTTCACGCCGCACGAGTTGCCGTCGAAGCCCTTCGACGACGAGTCGTAGCCGATCTCGAGGACGCGGTCGCGCACGATCTTCGGGATGTCGGCGTAGGCGGAGGTGGTGACCTCGCCGACGACGTGCACCTGCCCGGTGGTGACGAGCGTCTCCACCGCGACACGGGCACGCGGGTCCTCCGCGAGCAGGGCATCGAGGACGGAGTCGCTGATCGCGTCACAGATCTTGTCCGGGTGCCCCTCCGTCACGGACTCACTGGTGAAAAGCCGACCGCCGGTCTTGCTCACAGAACTCCCTCTCGACTGAAAGTGTCTAGCTCGAATGGACAGCATCTAATCACTGAACGCGGCGGCCGGGCCGGTGCCCCGCCGCAACCTCGACGCTACTGTTCCGCGCACGCGGACGCGACAGTTAAATTCATCCGCTCTTGGGCCGGTCCGCCGGGGCCAGCAGCGGCCGCAGCGCATCGAGGACCCGGCTGGCCATCAGCGACTTGGACCCGTGCGCGAGCGCCGTCTCGGATCCGTCGGCCGCGAGCAGCCACCCGTCGTTGTTGTCGACCTCGAACGCCTTGCCGTCGCCGACCGCGTTGACGACGAGCAGATCGCATCCCTTGCGTGCCAGTTTCGCACGGGCGTAGCTGAGCACGTCGCCGTTTTCGTCGCCCGTCTCGGCGGCGAACCCGACGATGACGGTGCTCGGGGCGAGGCCGCCCTCGGTGCGGGATTCGACCAGCCCGGCGAGGATGTCGTCGTTCTTGGTCAGCGCGATCGAATCGGGTTCGCCCGCGCCCTTCTTGATCTTCGTGGTCGCGAGCGTGCTGGGCCGGAAATCGGCGACGGCCGCGGACATGACAACCGCGTCGGCGCCGGCGGCGTACTTGACGACCGCCTCCTGCATCTGCGCGGCGGTCTGCACGTGCACCACGTCGACCGCGGCCGGATCGGCGAGTCCGGCGACCGCACCGGCCACCAGGGTGACGTCGGCGCCGCGCTGCGCGGCGAGCCGCGCCAGGGCGTAACCCTGCTTGCCGGAGCTGCGGTTGCCCAGGAAACGGACCGGGTCGAGGGGTTCGCGTGTGCCGCCGGCGGAGATGACCAGCTTGCGGCCGACCAGGTCGCGCGGAATCGCGTCGGCGCGTTCGAGCAGCAGCGTCGCGAGGGTGAAGATCTCCTCGGGCTCCGGGAGCCTGCCCGCGCCGGTGTCCTGGCCGGTGAGCCGGCCGGAGGCGGGTTCGACGACGACGACACCGCGGCGACGCAACGTCTCGACGTTCTCGACGGTGGCGGGGTGCTCCCACATCTCGGTGTGCATCGCCGGGGCGAAGATCACCGGGCACCGTGCGGTGAGCAGCGTGGCGGTGAGCAGGTCGTCGGCGCGGCCGTGCGCCGCGCGGGCCATGAGGTCGGCGGTGGCCGGGGCGACGACGACGAGGTCGGCTTCCTGGCCGAGCCGCACGTGCGGGACCTGCGGGACGTCGGCGAAGACCCCGGTCTGGACGGGATTGCCGGACAGCGCCTCGAAGGTGGCACGGCCGACGAACTCGAGGGCGGATTCGGTCGGGATGACCCGGACCTGGTGGCCGCTCTCGGTGAAGGCGCGGATCAGCGCGCATGCCTTGTAGGCGGCGATGCCGCCGCCGACGCCGATGACGACGCGGCGGCGCTGCCCGAACTCTGAGGTGTCGAGGCTCTCCACGGTGAGCGGACTCACTCGCCTTCGGTGTGCTCGAGCAGGTCCGCGTGGATCTCGCGCATGGCGATCGACAGCGGCTTCTCCTGGAGACCCGGCTCGACCAGCGGTCCGACGTACTCGAGGATGCCGTCGCCGAGCTGGTTGTAGTAGTCGTTGATCTGGCGGGCCCGCTTGGCCGCGTAGATCACCAGCGCGTACTTCGAGGAGGCGCGCTCGAGCAGCTCGTCGATGGGCGGGTTGGTGATACCCAGCGGGGGGTCGTAGACCGGAAGCTCGTTACCCGCAATGTCGGTCGCGGCTGCCTGGATGCTGCTCACTCGGTGATCTCCTGAGTATTCGCGGGAAAGAAATAGCGGTGGCCGACCGCCGGGGGCACGGCTTCTAGGAGCGCGGCCCGGGCCCGGCGTCGGGTCCAACCAACAAGGATACCAATTCGTCGCAAGCACGGTCGACGTCGTCGTTGACGACGACGGTGTCGAACTCGTCCTGCGCGGCCAATTCGGTGCGGGCCGTCTCGAGCCTGCGGGCGACCACCTCGTCGGACTCGGTTCCGCGGCCGGTGAGCCGCTCGACCAGAACCTCCCAGCTCGGTGGGGCCAGGAAGGTCAGGACCGCCTCGGGCATCGCTGCCCGGACGGCACGGGCCCCGGCCAGGTCCACCTCGACCAGCACCGGACGTCCAGCGGCGAGCGCCTCGCGGACGGGTGCGGCCGGGGTACCCGAGCGTTGCAATCCGCCGTGGATCTCCGCCCATTCGAGCAGTTCCCCGGCGTCGATCATCCGGTCGAACTCGTCGCGTCCCACGAAGTGGTAGTCCTCGCCGTCGACCTCCCCCGGTCGCGGATCCCGGGTCGTCGCCGAGACGCTGAAGTACAGGTCCGGGACGCGGGAGCGCAGGAGGCGGACGACGGTCGACTTACCGACCGCGGAGGGGCCGGCCAGAACAACCAGCCGGCCCCTCCGCGTCACGGGCGCGCTGTCCGACACGGTTTGTGCGTCAGCAACCACGGTCTTACTCAGCGTCGAAATCGAACCTGGCGAGAAGCGCCTTGCGCTGACGGTCGCCCAGGCCGCGCAGACGGCGCGTCGGGGCGATCTCCAGCTCGGTCATGATCTCCTGAGCCTTGACCTTGCCGACCTTCGGCAGGGCCTCGAGCAGGGCGGAAACCTTCATCTTGCCGAGGATCTCGTCGTTCTCGGCGTCCTTGAGCACCTGCTTGAGGTCGGTGCCGCCGCGCTTCAGGCGCTCCTTGAGCTCTGCCCGGGCACGACGGGCAGCAGCCGCCTTCTCCAGAGCAGCGGCGCGCTGCTCGTCGGTCAGCTGGGGAAGGGCCACGGTTCCTCCGTCTCATCGTTGGCAAACAGTCTTCGACCGCTGATAACCAGCGGCGATAGCGACCGTACTCACGCGCGCCGACGATTGCGAACCCACCCCCCGGCGTTCCACTCGAAAATCCGTGCGGTAGTGGAGACGGATCCCGCAGCGCGAAACCGCCGCTCCCGCCGGTCGACGCACCGCTTCCCACCTGCGGTGACGCCGAAAAACCGCAGGTGAGGAGGCCAATGTCCGATTCGGCGACGAAGCGCGTCCCGACTCGTCGGCGAAGGGCCGCACGCCGGCTTCGAAGCCGGTCGGCCGGTTCGGAAAAATTTCTGGGGAATGCGCGTGTCGCGCCTCTCACCGACCGCGCGTGTCGCCGCTCCCACCAGCACCGGGAGAGGCGAAACCGCCCCCCAACGGGTCCTCGGACCCGACAACGGGGCCGGACCCCAGCTGGGTCCGGCCCCGCGGCGCGAGTTCCGTCAGGCCCTCAGGAAGGCGAATCCCTCGACCGCGCGGGCGACGGCGTCGCGCAGCATCGCGACGGTCGGCCCGGCCCGGAGCACCTCCCGGGAGACGTTGGGCACCACCGCGTCGAGATGGTCACCCGCCAGCCGGCGCACGTCGTCGGCGGTGCCGCCCTGCGCACCGACGCCGGGCATCAGGATCGGCCCGCGCAGCGCGCTCAGATCGGGTGCGCTCGTCAGCGTCGCACCCACCACCACACCGACAGAGCCCAGCACCGCGGCCCCGGCGTTGCGGGCGGCGGCCTCGTCGACCATCACCTGGGCGAGCGTGCGCCCGTCCGCGACCGTCGCCTGCTGCACCTGCGCGCCCTCCGGGTTGGAGGTGGCCGCGAGCACGAACACCCCGCGCCCGGTGTCCTGCGCGAGCTGCAGGGCCGGTTCCAGCGCCCCGAAGCCCAGATACGGCGAGACGGTCACCGAGTCCGAGCACAGCGGCGAGTCGTCGGACAGCCAGGTGCGCGCGTACGCGGCCATCGTGGAACCGATGTCGCCGCGCTTGGCATCGGCCAGAACGAGCGTTCCGCTCTCGCGCAGCGCCGCGACGGCCCGTTCGAGCACGGCGATACCCGCCGACCCGAACGCCTCGAAGAACGCCACCTGCGGCTTGACCAGCGCGACCTCACCGGCGAACGCCTCGACACAGCGCTCGGTGAAGGTCGCCAGGCCGGCCGCGTCGACGGTCAGCCCCCATGCCCCGAGCAGTTCGGGGTGCGGGTCGATGCCGACGCACAGCGGTCCGCGTTCGGCGAGCGCCGCGTGCAGCCGCTCCCCGAACCCGGTCACGACAGCTGCTCGCCGTCGCGCAGGCCCGCCTGCATCCGCTGGATGGACCGGACACCGATCTCCCCGCGGATCGCGGCCTCGATGCCCTGGATCGCGGCCGCGGCACCCTGCACGGTCGTCACGCACGGGATGTTCGCGGCGACCGCGGCACTGCGGATCTCGTAGC
>NZ_JADZGH010000147.1:23263-31289 GCF_015865005.1 Rhodococcus sp. CX | reverse complement strand
ACCTGGTCTGCGCGGCAATTCGGGTAGGGGGATCTGTGGGGGCGCGGGAAGTGCGGGCAGCTGGAACTGCGGCACGTTGGGAAGGAGCCCCACTGGTTGCGGTGGGGCCGGCGGAGCCGACGCGTCGTCCGGCGCACTTTCCTGCGTATGCGGCGTGGTGAACGTCTGCGTCGGAGACTGCGTCCGAGACTGATAGGTGGCCGGAGCCCGGGTCTGTGCGGGGACCCTCGGCTGGTCTTCGATCACCGGCTGGCTGTCGATCACCGGCGGAGCGTCTTCCGGAGACGTCGACGCACCCGCGATCGTGGTGGGCTGTGGCGCCACTGTCTGCGTAGCAGAGGGTGCCTGGGTGTTCTGTGGCGTGGCGGCCGGTTGCGCGTCGTCGGAACCCGGAAGCAGGCCGATGGCGAGGCCGATGACAGCGACGGCGGCGACGACACCGCCGGCGATGAGGAAGCCCAGACGTTTCGACGGCAGTGCGGTCGGGTCGGTCGTGTCGGTCGTGTCGGTCGTGTGCGGGATTTCGACGGTCCGGAGTTCGACAGTGTCGAGGTCGTGGCTCGACGGGCCGAGCGCGGGTGTTTCCGTCGGGGCTACCACCGCGCTGGTGAGGGTGTCGGTCGCCGGCTGCGCGAGCAGGGCCGCACCGTCCGCCGCGACGAGTTCGGGCTGTGCGGGCACGATCACCGGAATGTTGAGCCACGACTCCATCACGGAGGTGACCAGGGGGATGTTGGCACCGCCGCCGATGAGTACCGCTGCGTCGGGGGTGCGCCCCGAGCGGCGGATGACTTCGCGGGTGAGACGAGCCGACGTCTTGACGGGGTCGTCGATGAGCGAGTCGAAGCTGTCCTGGGAGAGCAGCAGCAGACCGCCTTCGCCCGGCATGCACACCGCCCCGCTGGTGGACAGCTGCTCCTTCGCGTCGCGGCACCTGGCAGTCAGGGCCAGTTGTGCCGCTGTGTCGGTGGGGCCGGTCAAGCGGTGCTGTTCGAGGTGGTAGTCGTAGATCAGCCGGTCGACGAGGTCGCCGCTGATCTCGTTCGAGCGTACGGTGCTCAGCACGAATCTCATGGTGCGGTCGACGACCGTGATGGTGAGGCCGGAGCTGCCGAGATCGTAGAGCACGAGCGTCTCGTGGTCGCCGAGATCGCCTGACGCTTCCAGCATTTCGAGCGCTGCGGTCACTTCGGGGACCAGTTGGAAGTTGTCGATGTCCAGTCGGGCCATCGCGGTTTGAACGGCATCGGCCTGTGCCTCGTTCCGGTACGCGACGCCGATGGCCTGTATCTGGTCGATCTCGCCGGTTCGGGTGAGGACCGTCTCGAGGGATTCTGGGGCCGGTTCCTCCGGCCGTTCGAGTAGTGCGGTCACCGAGTGCGATCGGAAGATGGGGCCGTCGAGGCGCTCGGTGTCGCGGCGCGCGAACCGCACAGCGCTGGCACCGACCGACATACCGAGAACTGACGTCATGACGCCGACTATAACGGTTTGGTCACGGGTCGCGCGCGGCGAGCATGCCTGGCGCTGTGCTGTCGGCGATGTTGCCGGTGACGCCGTGCAGTTAGGGTGGCGAACATGACGCACACCACACGACGTTGGGGACTGACCGTTCCCCTCGACGGGATTCCGCTCCCGGACCAGCGCAAACTGATCGAAGAGCTCCCGGATCTCGGCTACACGGACGTGTGGTCGGCAGAGGCGGGCGTCGCCGATGCCTTCACGCCGCTCGCCCTTGCGAGCGTGTGGGCGCCGACCCTCCGTCTCGGTACCGCGATCGTCCCCGTCTACACGCGCGGCCCCGCAACCCTCGCCATGTCCGCGGCGACCCTGGCGAGCGCGGCGCCGGGACGGTTTGTGCTCGGCGTGGGCACCTCGTCCAACGTGATCGTCGAGAAGTGGAACGGCATACCGTTCGAGGAGCCGTTCAAACGTGCCCGCGACACCCTGCGCTTCCTGAAGTCCGCGCTCGCGGGGGAGAAGGTGAGCCAGGAGTACGACACGTTCACGGTCGACGGGTTCCGTCCGGGACTCGTCGCCGATCCCGCACCGCCGGTGCTGCTCGCCGCCCTGCGACCCGGCATGCTGCGGCTCGCCGGCCGGGAAGCGGACGGGGCGATCGTCAACTGGTTGTCCGCGGACGACGTGCGCACCGTGGCCCCCTACGTGCACGAAGGCGGCGACGGCAAGGAGATCGTCGCGCGCATCTTCGTGCTCCAGGGCTTCGACACCGACACCGCCCGCGCGCTCGGCCGGCGCATGATCGCCGCCTACATGAACGTCCCCGTCTACCGCGCATTCCACGAGTTCCTCGGACGATCGGACGAGTTCGCCGGCATGTGGCGGCTGTGGGAGGAAGGCGACCGCAAGGGCGCGCTCGACGCGATCCCGGACAGCGTCGTCGACGACCTCGTGATCCACGGCCATCCGGACGCCTGCAGGGAACACATCGAGCGCTACACCGAGGCCGGCGTGACGACGCCGGCGATCGCGCTGGCGACCCCGGGCGATCCCGCGGAAGCGATCCGCGCGCTGGCTCCGCGCTGATCGCCTCGCCCGGATCGATTACGGAGTCGGTGGGTCCGGTGGGTGGCTGCGCCCGGTGACCGCATCGCGCATCTTGTCGAGCGTGGCGGCGGCCGTGCCCATCATCTTCTGCGCGCCCGGTCCGGACGGTGTGTCCGGATGCGGGCGCGTGGGCGCCTTCTTCTTGGCGTTGAGGAGAGTTGCCCCCAGTTCCTGAAGTTCGCTTTCGCTCAGTTCGGCGGCCAGACGCGGCCAGACCACGTTCTGCTCGTACGCGATGTGTTTGCGGCCCGCAGTGATGAAAGCGGCCAGTGCACCGTGGTATTCGTCTTCGCCGGGTTTGCCGTTCTCGAGCTTCTGAAGGAGATGCTTGCCCGAGTTCTCCTGTGACATCGCGTCGTCGGCGAGTTTGTCGCCGTCCTCGAGTCGTTCCCGTACCAGGGGCCAGAAGTATTGTTGTTCGATCGCTTCGTGTCTCGACTCCGCGACGACCAGATCGGTCACCATGGTGCCCAATCCGCTGAGCTGGGCACCGCTGCCCTGCGGGGCTCCGTCGAGAACCTCGAACATGCCCAGCACGCTCTCGTGGTCGTTCCTCAGGACAGTGAACGCATCCACCATTGTCATCGCCTCCGGTTCGGTGGTGGTCGCGACGTGATACCCGGCGCGGTCCTGCGGTAAACGACGCACGGTGTCCGGGCGGAGGCAGTTTCCCTCCGTGCGTCCCGGGTACCCGCCTCCAGACCCTGTGCACACACAGACGAGGAGTGACATGTTCATCCACAACAAGGACCTACAGTTCGAGGTGCGGGTCGACCGACCCGACCCGCGATTCGCCACTCTGCTGCAGGAGCAGTTCGGTGGCGCCAACGGCGAATTGAAAGCCGCGATGCAGTACTTCACGCAGGCGTTCATTCTGCGCCGCAAGAACCCGAAGATGTACGACTTGTTCATGGACATCGCCACCGAGGAGCTGAGTCACCTCGAGATGGTGGGATCGATGATCACGATGCTGTTGGACGGTCTCAACGACGACCTGAAGATGGCGAACGAACGGTGCGACTGGATGCCGCTGGTGTCCACCGCCGACGGTAAGGAACAGGCGATCCATCAGGTTGCCGTGAATCCGCTGTACCTGGCGCTGACCGGCGGCGGTCCCGACGTGAGCAACTCGGCCGGAGTCCCCTGGACGGGTGCATACGTCAACGCCAACGGCGATCCGACCGTCGACCTGCGCAGCAATCTCGGCGCGGAAACGCGGGCGAAGATCGTCTACGAGTACCTCAAGCAGTTCACCGACGACCCCGGCGTGCAGGAGACGCTCACCTTCCTGATGACACGCGAGGTCGCGCACTACCAGCAGTTCACCGCGGCCCTGAACGAACTGCCGGTGAACTTCCCGCCCGGTGCGCTCGCAGGTGACGACCGGTTCCAGAACCTTGCGTTCAACATGTCCAACGGTGCGGACTCGGTGCGAGGACCCTGGAACGAAGGCCAGGGACCGTGGCCCCAGGGCATGGAATGGAAGTACGTCGAAGCACCGACGGAGCAGTGGCTCGGCACCGATATCCGGGAGAACCACGGCGTGGACACCAACCCGCAGGGCGGGCCCGAGGTGCACGGAACGAAACCGTTCACCCACGAGCACCACACACCCGCCAACTGACGGGATCGACTGCGCGGCGCGCCGGGGCCGGTGCCGCCCCGGCCGTCGGGCAGGATCGGGTGCATGGGCGCGGAAGGCACGGTGGAGATCGTCGGCGAGGACTTCTCGGATGCGCGGCTGGACGGCCGGGAGTGGACGAACCACACCTACACCGATTGCACGTTCCGCGATGCCGACCTCAGTGGACTGATCACCGATCACGTGGTGTTCACCGACTGCGACTTCACAGGCGCGGACCTGTCCGGGTCCCGCCACACCGCCACCGCTTTCCGATCCTGCACCTTCGATCGAACAACTCTGTGGCACAGTAAATTCCGATTTTCCAGTTTGCTGGGCTCGACCTTCGAGCAGTGCCGGATGCGGCCGGTGGTGCTCGACGAGGTGGATCTGACCTTGGCCTCGCTCGGCCGGGCCGATCTGCGCGGCGTCGACTTCACCGGCTGCCGGCTGCGGGAGACCAATCTCGTCGAAGCGGACCTGCGCACCGCCACGCTGCGCGGCGTCGACCTGACGGGTGCGCGCACGACGGGTGTGCGACTCGACGGTGCGGACCTGTGCGGCGCACAGACCGGACCGGCGCTGTGGACGACGGCGAAGCTCGAAGGCGCGAAGATCGACCTCACGCAGGCGGTCGCGATGGCCTCCGCGCTCGGGCTGATCGTCGAGCAGTGATCACGATTCGGTGAAAGCGGTTAACGACATTCGACCCTCGGGCGACTATTCGGGCAGACCTCATCGCAGGAGTGCCCATGTCCGAGACGCCGAGGAGGCCCGCCTCCGAGATGCCGAGGAGGCCCGCCTCCGTGATGCCGAGGAGGCCCGCCAGTAGCGGGATCTCGCGTGTCACAGTAGTGGCCGACGACGGGGTGCCGCTGGCCGCGACGATCGAGGGACCGCGGGACGCCGCGCTGACCGTCGTCCTCGTGCACGGCCACTGTCAGGACGCCGACAGCTGGAACGACGTCCGCCGCCACTTGGCGCCCGAAGTGCGCATCGTGCGTTACGACCAACGGGGACACGGACGTTCGGGATCCGGTGAAGTGTCCTCGCTTACGCTCGACGGCCTCGCCGGCGACCTCGACGCCGTGTTGCGGACGCTGGTGCCCACGGGGCCGATCGTGCTCGCCGGGTACTCGATGGGCGGCATGGTGGCGATGGCCTACGCGCGGCTGTATCCCGCCGCGATCGGCGCCCGCATCGTCGGGGTCGCGCTCATCGCGACCGCTGCGTCGGGGCTCGCGGAACACGGGGTGGGTCGCTATCTGCGGCACCCGGCCGCGTCGATGCTGCACGGGGCGGTCGCGCGCGCACCTCGGGCGATGGAGGTGTCGAAACGGGCCGGTGGCCGGTTGTGCTCATTGCTGTCCCGCGGCCGCGAGGGCGACTCGTGGCTGCGGACCGCCGGACTGGTGCTGTCGAGCACCACGTCGGTGGTGGCGTGGTCGCGTCTGCTCGCGGCGTTCGCGGTGCTCGACGAATCCGCGGCGCTGGTCGCTCTCGCGAGGGTGCCGGTCGTCGTCGCCGCCGGAACCGCGGATCGATACGTCCCCATCGCGCATTCGGAGGCGATCGTCGATCTCCTGCCGCACGCCGAGTTCGTGCGGATCGTGGGGGCCGGGCATCGGATCCTCGCCGAATGCCCTGATCAGGTGGCGTCCGCGCTGGGACGGTTGCTCGGTGTTCTCAGTCCGGTCGACGGACCGCTGCAGCGCAGCGCGGTCTGATCGGTCCTCGCTCCGCGAATCGTTGCCCACGTCGAATGCCCGGCGCCCGGGCCGTTCGGTCCGGGCCTCCCGTCCACCGGTACGGCCGGTTGTGCGGTTGCCGGTGCGGTGCGAGCCTCGGGCGATGACTCACGAGTCGAGCACCGATGCCACGGCGATCACCAATCTGCTCTACCGCTACGCCGAGCACATGGATGCGGGCAGGTTCGAGGATGCGGCGTCGCTGTTCTCGCACGCCCGCGTGCGGTTCGGGGGCGAGCACGAGACCGTCGGGGGAGCGGGTCTGGCCGACATGTGGCGCTCGATGGTGAAGATCCATCGGTGCGGCACCCCGCGAACGAAGCATGTCGTTGCGAATCCGCTGCTCGACGTCGATGCCGCGGCCGGGCGCGCCACGTGCCGCTCGTACTACACCGTGCTGCAGGCGACCGAGGATCTGCCCTTACAGGTCGTCGCAGCCGGCCGTTACCTCGACGAGTTCGAGCGAGTGGACGGTCGGTGGCGCTTCGCGTTCCGTGACTACTCGTTGTTCGACCTGCCGGGGAACACGGGTGAACATCTGCGTGGCACCACACGCAGTCTCCCTACCGACCGCGCGGATGTCACCGCGGTGATCAACCGCTACTCGGATGCCCTCGACGACCGCGACTGGGCGAGCCTGGACGACTTCTTCACCGAGGACGCGGTGGCACGCTACGGCAGCGAGGGCAGCACACCGGTGACGGGGCGGGCCGAGATCGTCCGGATGATCCGGTCGAATCTCGACGGTTGCGGCCCGTCACAGCACCTGTTCGGCAATCTCGTCGTCGAGATCGACGGGGACGTCGCCAGGTCGTCGTGCAAGGCCCGCGTCTGCCACTTCGGTGCCGGCGAGCGAGCCTCGCTCGAGCCGTATGAATGCTTCGGCGTCTACCGGCACACGCTGCACCGGACCGCGGACGGCTGGCGGGTCACGGAGTTGCTGTTCGACGTACGTCATGCGGCGGGGGACATCCGGGTCCTGCAACCGCGCTGACGGGCCGGCCCGTTGCGGTGGTGCCGGACGTATTCGTGCGGCAGTCTGGGGCCATGACCGAGACCAGTGTTGCTCCCGTTCTCATCGCCGTCGACGACGCCAGCGGAATCGGCGTCCTCACCCTCAATCGCCCGCAGCAGCGCAACCCGCTGTCGGTCGACACGATGCGCGAGGTGATCCGGGGTCTGCGTGCGCTGTCCGCGGACAGCCGGGTGATCGTGATCCGGGCGGACGGTCCGGTGTTCTCGGCGGGGCACGACCTGCGGGAGATGATCGGGCGCACGCTCGAGGAGGAACGCGCGATCTTCGACGTGTGCAACGAGATGATGCGCACCGTGCAGTCGATTCCGCAGCCGGTCATCGCTTCGGTGCAGGGCCCGGCCGTCGCGGCGGGATGCCAGCTCGTCGCGTCGTGCGATCTCGCGGTCGCGGCGACCGACGCGGTGTTCGGAACTCCGGGTGTGCGGATCGGCCTGTTCTGTTCGACGCCGATGGTCGCGGTGAGCCGCGCCGTCGGCCGCAAGCGTGCGCTGCAGATGCTGCTGACCGGCGACACGATCGACGCCGAGACGGCCGCCGACTGGGGGCTGGTGAACTTCGTCGTGCCGCCCGAGGAGCTGGAGATCCGGACGACGGAACTGGCGGCGAAGATCGTCTCGGCGTCCTCGGCGACGGTGCGGATCGGCAAGGAAGCGTTCTACCGGCAGATCGATCTGCCGCAGGACGAGGCGTACGAGGCGATGGCCGAGACGATGGCGGCGAACGCGGTGATCTGCGATGCGCAGGAGGGCATGTCGGCGTTCGTCGAGAAGCGCCCACCGGTCTGGCAGGGACGCTGAACCGGGGGTCGAAACAGCGGTGATCTTGGGTCTCGACCAAAGGTTGGACGTCCTATAACCTGACTTCCATGAGTCTCGATCCTCGCTCGAACACCGTCGACGGTGTGCTGCACCGCTCGGCCGCCCGCTTCCCCGACCGCGTCGCGCTGCGCTTCGCGGACCGCACGTTCACCTACCGGGAGCTCGACGCCGCGGTCTCCCGCACCGCGGCTCACCTGCGATCCCTCGGGCTCGAGCAGGGCGACCGCGTCGCCGG
>NZ_JADZGH010000147.1:7996-23198 GCF_015865005.1 Rhodococcus sp. CX | reverse complement strand
GCCGATCAACTACGCGCTGCGCGGCGAGGAACTGAGCTACCTGCTCGGCCAGTCCGGGGCGAAGGCCGTGCTCTTCGACCCGCCGCTGCGCACCAACCTCGACGACGTCCTCCCGGTCGTGCCGGCCGAGCACGTGGTGCCGCTGCGCGACGCCGACGACTCGCTGCTCGCCGTCGCCTCGGCGGGCGAGGTCCCGGAGGTGGACGGCGGCGCGTCCGGCGGCGACCTGGTTCAGCTGCTCTACACGTCGGGCACCACGTCGAAGCCCAAGGGCGCCATGATGACCCACGGTGCGCTCGTCCACGAGTACACGTCGTCGATCGTCGCGCTCGACCTCGACGCCGACGACAACCCGCTGATCTGCATGCCGCTGTACCACTCCGCGGCCGTGCACGTGTTCCTCATGCCGTACCTCGCGGTCGGCGCCACGATCACCCTGCTGCCGTCCCCGGACATCCCGGAGATCCTGCGGCTGATCGAATCCGAGCGCATCGGATCGCTGTTCCTCGCTCCGACCGTGTGGGTGCCGCTCGCGAACCATCCCGATCTCGACACCCGAGACCTGTCGTCGCTGCGCAAGGCCCAGTACGGTGCGTCGATCATGCCGGTGACCGTGCTGAACCGGCTGCGCGAGCGCTACCCGGATCTCGGGTTCTACAACTGCTTCGGACAGTCCGAGATCGGCCCGCTCGCATGCGTGCTCGGCCCCGACGAGCACGCCGATCGTCCGTCCTCCTGCGGCAGGGCCGTGCTGTTCGTCGAGACCCGCGTCGTCGACGCCGACGGCAACGACGTGCCCGACGGCGAGCCCGGCGAGATCCTGTACCGGTCGCCGCAGCTGTGCCTGGGTTACTGGGACAACCCGGAGGCCACCGCGGAAGCATTCCGCGACGGCTGGTTCCACTCGGGTGACCTCGTCACCCGCGACGCGGAGGGCTACATCACCGTCGTCGACCGCATCAAGGACGTCATCAACACCGGTGGCATCCTCGTCGCGTCCCGCGAGGTCGAGGACGCGCTGTACACGCACCCGGCGGTCGCCGAGGTCGCGGTGATCGGCACGCCCGACGAGAAGTGGATCGAGGCGGTCACCGCCGTCGTCGTGCTCAAGGACGGCCACGAGGTCGCCGAGTCCGATCTCATCGTGCACGTCAAGGAACGGCTCGCTCCGTTCAAGGTGCCCAAGATCGTGCGCTTCGTCGACACGCTCCCGCGCAACCAGAGCGGCAAGCTGCTCAAGCGCGAACTGCGTGCGGTGTGAGCCGCGAACTACCTTCGGTGGGAATGCACGGCCGGTAGCGGCTGTCGAAAAGCAAAGGGAACCAATGGGGATCAAGCACGTGCCGTCCTGGCACGACGACGAAGTCCGGGCACTGTCGGAACTGGCCGGTGACTTCTTCGAACGCGAGGTGATGGCGCACGCCGAGAAGTGGGACGCGCAGCACCGCATCGACCGGCAGGTGTGGCTCGAGGCCGGCAAGCTCGGGCTGCTGCTGTGCTCGATTCCGGAGGAATACGGCGGCGGCGGAGGCACATTCGCGCACGACCTCGCGGTCCTCGAGGCGCAGGGCTACGCGGGTGATCTCGCGTTCGGTATCTCCATCCACAGCGGTATCGTCGCGCACTACCTCCTCGAGTACGGCACCGAGGAGCAGAAGCGAACCTGGTTGCCGGGCATGGCCACCGGCGAGATCCTCGGTGCGCTCGGCATGACCGAGCCCGGCGCCGGATCGGATCTGAAGGCGATCAAGACCACGGCGATCCGCGACGGCGACGAGTACGTCGTCAACGGCTCGAAGACGTTCATCACCAACGGCGCCTCCGCCGACATGATCGTGCTGGCGGTCAAGACCGACCCGAAGGCCGGCGCCAAGGGAATCTCGCTGCTCATCGTCGACCTGCGCGATTGCCCGGGCTTCGCCGTCGGTCGAGTGCTCGACAAGGTCGGCCAGCACGGCGCCGACACCTCCGAGCTGTCGTTCACCGACGTGCGGGTTCCCGTGTCGAACCTGCTGGGGGACAGCGAAGGCCAGGGCTTCGCGCAGTTGATGGCGCAGCTCGTGCAGGAACGGCTGATCATCGGCGCGCAGGCGGCCGGTGCGATGCAGCGGGCGGTCGACGAGACGGTGCGCTACACCAAGCAGCGGCAGGCGTTCGGGCACACGCTGTTCGACTTCCAGAACACCGCCTTCGAGCTCGCCGAGTGCCAGACCATCGCCCGCACGTGCCAGGTCTTCCTGGACCACTGCATCGAGCAGCACCTGAAGGGGCAGCTCGATCCCGCGGACGCCGCGATGGTCAAGTACTGGCTGACCGACAAGCAGTGCGAGGTCATCGACCGCTGCGTCCAGTTGCACGGCGGCTACGGCTACATGCGCGAGTACCTGATCGCGCGGATGTACGAGGACGCGCGGGTGCAGCGGATCTACGCCGGCGCCAACGAAGTGATGAAGATGCTCATCTCGCGGTCGCTGTAGACGCCGGAGTGACGGGAACCGATCGTATCGGTTCCCGTCACCCGAAGCGCGAAGTCACCAGGGACGGCTGGTGGACAGATATTCGGCCATTTCCTGACTCTGGCGGCGGTGGATGCGCCGGTGCTCGGCGCGTTCGTCGCCGCTCTTGTTGAGCCGGCGTTCCTCCTCGGACTCGGGCAGCACCGGGGGCACCTCGGTGGGCCGGCCCGCGTCGTCGATCGCGACGAACGTGAGGAATGCGGTCGCGGCGATGCGGCGATCACCGCTGCGCAGATCCTCGGCGGTGACCTTCACGAACACTTCCATCGAACTGCGGCCGGTCCGGGTGACGAACGATTCGAGGCACACCGAATCCGACGGGCGGACGGGTGCGAGGAACGCCACAGAGTCCGTCGACGCCGTGACCACCGATGCGCGACTGTGCCGGGTCGCGGAGATCGACGCGGTCATGTCGATGTCGCTCATCAGTTTTCCGCCGAACAACGTGTTGTGGTCGTTGACGTCGTTGGGAAAAACCCTGCTGGTCTTGACAACTCGGGATTCGCGGCACGGTTTCGGCTGCACGATCGTCCTTTCGGGGGTTGCGTGCGGCGGGATCTCCGTCGCGCGGCCCCATCCAGCCTACGACTCGCGCGGGACCGCCTGTCCGTTGTGTCGGGCACGGTCCCGGGTGTGATGGTCGATGATCTTCGTGAGCATCGCGGTGAGCTGTGCGCGTTCGTCGGCGTCGAGCGGCGCGAAGGCCTCGTCCTGTACGGCGGTGAGAACGTCGTCGAGCACCGACAGGCGGTGGCGTCCCCTCCGGGTGAGGCTGACGATGTTGCGTCTGCGGTCCTTCGGATCGGGGGTGCGCTCGACGAAGCGGCGGTCGGACAGGGCGTCCACGGCGGCGGCGACGTCGCTGCGGTCGAGTCCGCACCGGCGGCCGAGTTCGATCTGGCTGGACGGCCCGCCCTCGCCGAGTGCGGCCAGGATGCGGTAGTGGTGGCCGCGGGCGTCGGCGGCGTCGAGTCGGTCGAACACCATGCGGTGCACGTGCCGTGCGGACTGCATCAGCAGGAAGCTCGGGAGGTGATCGAGCCGGGTCGGCACGGGGTAGTTGTCGGGGTCGGACACGGGTCCATCCTACCTATCGTTGGTGCAACCAACGAAATGTCAGTGGTGGCGGTGGTCGGTGATCGCGGTGCGGGGCCCACGCCGGGGCACCCGGTGGTAACCACCGGTCTCGGTGATCAGCCGGATCACCCGATAGCGGTGTGGCCGTAGCGGTTCCAGGAGTTCCACCATGCCCGCGTCGTCCAGCGGCCGCCCGAGCAACGACCATCCGACGACGGACGCGAGATGGTAGTCGCCGACCGAGAGTGCGTCGGCGTCGCCGAACGCGCGCTGGGCGACCTCCGCCGCCGTCCAGATGCCGACGCCGGGCACCGACCGCAGTTTGCGTTGCGCCTGCTGCGGGGATTCGGCGGTGAGGCGCTCGAGGCTGTCGCCGAGTTGCGCGCAGCGCACGACGGTGCGGGCGCGGCCGGGGTCGACGTTCGCCTTGTGGAACTCCCACGACGGGACCCGCCGCCACGTGTCGGCGGACGGCGGCACCGCCATGCCGCGCGGTGCCGGGCCGGGCGCCGGGTCGCCGAACCGCAGCACGAGACGACGCCACGACGCGAACGCCGCGACGCCGTGCACGCGCTGCTCGAGGATCGCCGGCACGAGCGCTTCGAACACCCGGCCGGTGCGGGTGATGCGCAGCCCCGGCAGGCGCCGGTGCGCGTCGGCCAGCAGCGGATGCTCGGGGGCGAACCCGGATGCGTCGTCACCGGCCCCGAGCAGCGCGGGCAGGGCGGAGAGGAGTTCCTCGGCGCCGGGACCCCACGCGAGGCACCGGGCGCCGGTGGGGCCGTCCTGACGGATGCGATAGGTGACGGGCCCGGACTCCATCCGGGACGTGCGCCAGACGTCATCGGCGACGTGCCGGTGACAGGGGTCATACGGTCCGCGCTGCAACGGGCGTAGGGTTTGAGCGACGTCGACGGGCCACGGCAGCTCGACCCGGGTGTCGAAAGGGGTGGCTTCACCGACGTACGCGGTCACCGGTTCACCGTACCTCGCACGGCGACCGCATCGGTTTCCACGGTGTCGGACGGAAAGGCTATGGTCTGCAACATGATCATCGTGAGCACCGACGGGTCCTGCCTGCGGAATCCCGGTGGCGCCATCGGGTGGGCGTGGGTCAACCACCAGGGCCCCAGCGCATCGGGGGGTGAGCGGTCGGGTACGAACCAGATCGCCGAACTGCGCGCGTTGCTCGAGGCGCTGCGTGCCCATCCCGGTTCCGAACCGATGATCATCGAATCCGATTCGCAGTACGCGATCAAGTGCGCCTCGGAATGGCTTCCGGGTTGGAAGCGCAAGGGCTGGAAGACCTCCACCGGCGCGCCGGTGAAGAACGTCGAACTCGTGCGCGCCATCGACCAGGAGATCGCGGAGCGCTCGGGTCCGGTTCGCTTCCGCTGGGTGCGCGGGCACGTCGGCAACCACTTCAACGAGGTGGCCGACACGCTCGCCGGGGCCGCCGCGCGCGAGGCCGCCGCCCGTCCGGGTCCGATCGAGGTGCCCCGGTCGGTGCGGCACGTCGTCAAGCCCGTGGCCGCGCGCGGTACGGACGACACGGAGCTGACGCTGTTCTGATCCGGGGCTGTACCAACCGGCCCGCTCTAGCGGTAGTAGACCGCCAGCGGACCGTTGGGCCCGTCGACACAGGTGACGGGGGTGTCGAACACGCGCGAGAGCGTGTCGTCGACCATGATCTCCTCGGAGGTGCCGAACTCGACGACGCGGCCGTCCTTCACCGCGCAGATCCGGTCCGCGTAGTGCGCCGCGAAGTTGATGTCGTGCAGCACGATGACCACCGTGCGCCCGAGTTCGTCGGCCGCCCTGCGCAGGTGTTGCATCATGAGCACCGAATGGCGCATGTCCAGGTTGTTGAGCGGCTCGTCGAGCAGGACGTAATCGGTGTCCTGGCACAGCACCATGGCGACGTAGGCGCGCTGGCGCTGCCCGCCGGACAACTGATCCAGGTACCGGTTCTCCAGCGGGCCGAGGTCGAAGAACTCGATGGAGCGGCTGATGATCTCCTGATCCCGCTGCGTGATCCGCCCCTTCGAGTGCGGGAACCGGCCGAACCCGACGAGCTGGCGCACCGTCAGCCGGGTGACGAAGTGGTTCTCCTGACGCAGGATGGAGACGATCTTGGCCAGGTCCTTCGAGGGGGTCCGCGCGATGTCGTATCCGGCGATCTCGATGGATCCGGAATCGGCGCCGAGCAGTCGGCCGATGATCGTCAGCAGTGTCGACTTGCCTGCTCCGTTGGGCCGACCAGAGCGGTGATGCCCCCGGCCGGAATCTGCAGATCGACCGGGCCGATCGACACCTCACTGTTGTAATCCTTACGGACACTCTTGAGTTCGATCACAGTCTGCCCTTTCGGAGGATGACGAAGAGGAACACCGATCCGCCGACGGCCTCGATGATGATGGACACGGCGCCCTCGGTGTAGAAGATGTTCTTCAGGACGAAGTAGGCCCCGGTGAGAACCGTGAATCCCGTGAGCACAGCCACGGGGAACACGTAGCGGTGGTCGTAGGTGTTCGCGAACTGGTACGCCAGCGTGGCGACGAGGAAGCCCAGGAAGGTCATGGGGCCGATGAGCGCGGTCGAGACCGCCATGAGGACGGACACGAGGAACAGCACGATCATGATCTCGCGGCGATGATCGAGCCCGAGGTTGGTGGTGACGTCCCGGCCCATCGCGACGAGGTTGAGTCTGCGTGCACGCCACCACAACGCGACCGCGGCCGCGACGCACAGGGGAATCGCGATCGGCAGGTAGTCGGCGTCCGCGTTGGACACCGACCCGAAGAGCCGGGCGGTGAGGACGTCGAACTCGCTCGGGGTGAGCAGTCGCTGCATGAAGGTCGAGACGGAGCCGAGCCCGCCACCGAGGACGATGCCGACGAGCAGCATGACCTGCAGGTTGCCGTACTTGCCCGAGAGCAGCCATCCGTAGAGCATCAGCGAGAAGACGACCATCAGCGCGATCTGCAGGATGAACTGCGGGGTGCCCTGGAGCGCAACCACACCCGTGGCGCCGAGGAAGTACACGGCGGCGGTGGAGATCGCCACGTACAGCGACTCGAACCCCATGATCGACGGCGTGATGATCCGGTTGTTCGTCGCGGTCTGGAACGCGACGGTGGCGGTGGCCTGGCACACGACGACGATCGCGATGACGATCAGGCTGGTCGCTCGCATCTCGGTGATCCGCCAGAAGCCGGCGCTGCCGAACGGCATGGGGTTGTCCCACACCAGCGTTCCGGCGGCGAACAGGCACGAGAGGACGGCCAGCGTGGCGAGGAGGATCCAGTAGCGGCGCCGCGACTTGGCATCGGGAAAGGCGTCGGACGTGGAGCCCCCCGCGGGCGCGGGCGCCGCGGTGATGTCGGCGTGCGGGGTCGAGGTTTCAAGCATGGCGGCGGCTCCGCAGCAGAAGGGCGATGAACACGACGGCGCCGACCACACCGAGGATGAGGGACACCGGAATCTCGAACGGCGCGATGATCGTCCGGCCGATGAGATCGCACACCGTCACGA
This sequence comes from Rhodococcus sp. CX, assembly GCF_015865005.1. NCBI lineage: Bacteria > Bacillati > Actinomycetota > Actinomycetes > Mycobacteriales > Nocardiaceae > Rhodococcus > Rhodococcus sp. CX. The sequence continues at coordinate 16,071 of NZ_JADZGH010000147.1, read as the reverse complement.
TGGCGATGCCCAGCAGGCACACCCACGGCAGATTGCTGCGCAGGTCGTCGCCGCGGAACATCGAGACGATGTTGGGCACGATGAGCCCGATGAACGGCAGGTTCCCCACGACGACCGTCACGACGCCGGTGGCGATCGCGATGAGGCCCGTACCCAGGAGGATGAGGCGGTTGTAGTTCAACCCGACGTTGGTCGCCACGTCCTCACCGAGGCCGGCGACGGTGAAGCGGTCGGCGACGACGAAGATCGCGATCGCGACGAGCGCCACGATCCACAGCACCTCGTACTGCCCGCGCAGGATCGAGGTGAAGCTTCCGGCGAACCACACGCCGAGGCTCTGGAGCGTGTCGGTGGCCAGGGCCAGGTAGGTGGTGATGGAGCCGACGACTGCGCCGAGCATGATCCCGACGATCGGCACGATCAGTGAGGACGACAACGCTACCCGGCGCAGGAACAGGAAGAAGATCATGGTTCCGACGAACGCGGCGGCGATGGCGCCGATCATCCGGGGCATGAGACCCGCGTCGGGCACGAGGATCAGCATGAGGATGAGGCCGAGCCCCGCCCATTCCGTGGTGCCGGCGGTGGTCGGTTCCACGAATCGGTTCTGGGTGAGCAACTGCATCACCAGTCCGGACATCGCCATCGCGGCACCGGCGAGAACCAGCGCGATGGTGCGGGGGATGCGAGTGATCTCGAACATCTCCCAGCCCTGTTCGCCGCCGAAGATGTCGTAGACCCCAGTGAACAGCGACAGGGTCAGCAGGACGCCGACGCCGAGGATGCCCAGGAGGAGTTTCCAGTCGAACAGGCGCCCTTTGCTGCGGGTGGGAGCTGTCGTAACGCTCATGTGGTGCCGTCGTCTTCCGTAGTGCACTTGTGCCTGTGCCCCGCGGGCGGGCCCGCGGGGTGACAGGACGAGACGAGAATCAGGACTTCTGCTGCTCGAGCAGGTCCGCGAGAGCATTGAAGAACTCCGTGTACGTCTGGATGCTCTCGTTGGTGTAGGTGTCGGTGGGCAGGTAGATAACCTTGCCCTCCTTGACCGCGGTGACCGACTTCAGGGCTTCGGTGGTCTCGATGATGTTCGCTGCGGGACGGTAGCCCTCGGTCGCTGCGCCGGTGGCGGTGCCGGCATCGCGGTCCATCACGATGATCAGATCCGGGTTGGAAGCCGCGATGGCCTCGACCGAGATGTCGTCGCCCTGGTGGTTGTCGGTGCCTTCCGGAACCTCGAGAGCGGGGGTGAGGCCGAGGATGTCGAACATGGGGCCGATGGTGCGGCCGGTGCTCGGGGCGACGTAGCCGATCTCGCCACCCGAGGTGATCAGGCCCATGACCTTCGTGTCGGGGGAGTAGGCGGCCTTCACCCGCGCGATCGAGGCGTCGAGTGCGTCGTTGAGGGCCTGCGCCTCGGACTCCTTGCCGAAGATCTCGCCGAGCACGGTGGTGCCGCGCTTGAGCTCGGCGTCGAAGGGCTGGTCGTCGCGCGGCGCGACCTCGACGATGGCGGCGTCCGGTGCCAGCCGCTGGAAGTCCTCGCGGAACTGAGCGAAACGACCGCCGTTGATGATCAGGTCGGGCTCGACGGCGACGATGGCCTCGAGATTCGGCTCGCGGTGGCTGCCCAGGTTGACGATGCTGTCGTCCTGCGTGAAGCCGATGGTGTTGGGCATCAAGCTCACGGCGCCCGCCGAGAGCTTCACACCCCAGGTGTCGAGGGTCTCGAACGTGCTGTTGTCGGTGGCCACGACCGACTTCGGCGGCACGGTCACGGTCTGTTCACCGAAGTTGTCCTCGACCGTGATCGTCGCTGCGGCGGTGTCCTCGGACGAGTCCGTCGTGGAGGTCGAGCAGCCGGCCAGAGCGACTACAGCCAATGCGCCGACAGCGGCGCGCCGATACATGCGGGTGGCTTTCATGCGGTGATCCTCGAGTTCTGCTTCAGGTGAGCGGCACGGCGCCGCAGCGGACGGGAGTTTACCCTAGGCTTACCTACCTATTTGTTCAGGACACTACAAGTAAAAGTTCAATTTTGGATTTTCTGGAAGCGCCGTCTCTCGGTGGGGAGTGCGCGCGGTCGGTTCCCGGGGCGGATCGGTACGGTCGGGGGATGGACGAAGCGGAACGGATCGGTCGATTCCGGTACGAACACGGACTGGCCTCTCTCATCGACGTGCACACCCACTTCATGCCTGCGAATGTGATGGACAAGGTGTGGAAGTACTTCGACGCGGCCGGTCCGCTCGTGGGCCGTCCCTGGCCGATCACCTACCGGCACGACGAGGACGAGCGGGTGGCGACGCTGCGGTCGTTCGGCGTCTCCCGGTTCACCTCGATGCTGTATCCGCATCGCCCCGAGATGGCGGCGTGGCTCAACGTGTGGTCCGCGCAGTTCGCCGCCCGCACCCCCGACTGTCTGCACACGGCGACGTTCTATCCGGAGCCGGGTGTCGCGGACTACGTGGCCGCCGCGCTCGCCGACGGCGTCCGGGTGTTCAAGTCGCACATCCAGGTCGGTGACTACAACCCGAACGACCCGCTGCTCGACCCGGTGTGGGGGATGCTCGCCGACTCGGGCGTGCCGACGGTCATCCACTGCGGATCCGGCCCGGCGCCGGGAACCCACACCGGACCGAAACCGATTGTGTCTCTGCTGCAACGGTTCCCGGATCTGACCCTGATCATCGCGCACATGGGGATGCCCGAGTACGTCGATTTCCTCGATCTCGCGGAGCGGTATCCGCGGGTGTATCTGGATACGACCATGGCGTTCACCGACTTCGCCGAGGAGGATGCCCCCTTCCCGGTGGGCGAGCTGCCGCGACTCGGCGAGCTGCGTTCGAAGATTCTGCTGGGCAGCGACTTTCCGAACATCCCCTACGGGTACGTGCACCAGCTCGAATCGCTCGAGCGGGTGGCCCCGGATTCCGCGTGGTTGCGCGCGGTGTGTCACGACAACGCGGCCACCCTGTTCGGCATCGCCTGACGCCGGTCCTGTCCGGCCCCGGGGAGCAGTGGTCCCGACCGGGCGCTATTCCCTTTCGCCGCCGCACCCGCTACCGTGCAGGAATCAATTTCAGTGTGGTGGGGAACACAGAAGGCGAGGTGGGGGTGTGACCGTCGTGGATCGGCCCGTCGGGTCGTCGACAGCGCCGAGGCGAGACGAACCCCAATCGATGATCGCGCGCATGACGTGGATCCTCGACGCGTTCGACAGCCGGACCGCCCAGCTGTCCCTCGAAGACCTGGAGCTGCGTACCGGGCTGCCGCGATCGACGGTGCACCGCATTCTCGACCAGCTCGTCCGGCTCGAGTGGATCGACCGGGCCCCTCTCGGCTACCGGCTCGGGCGTCGCAGCAGAGGTACCGACGTCGTACCGGGGCATGACCGGCTCCGTGCCGCGGCGGCACCGGTGTTGCACCGCATGGCGCTGCAGACCGGCACCGTCGCGCACCTGACGGTCCTCGACAGGGCCGACAGCGTCTACCTCGACAAGGTCGGCGGCCGGCTCGCCGCGGCCCTTCCCACCCGCGTCGGCGGTCGCCGGCCGGCCCATGCCAACGCCGGCGGGAAAGCGATGCTCGCGTGGCTGCCCGACGAATCCCTGGCCGGCTTGTTCGAGGGCGGGATCCGAATGTGCACGGACCGCACGATCACCGATCCGGACGTTCTGCGCCGCGAACTCGAGCGAATCCGCGAGCGGGGCGGACTGGCGTTCGAGAGCGGTGAATCGGTGCCGGGTGTCGGCTGTGTCGGTGCCGCGGTACTCGGTACGGACGGTCCGGTCGCGGGCATCTCGCTGTGCGGCGCGGAGCAGGTCGTCGACCCCCACCGGCTCGGGCCGCTCGTGGCCGCGGCGGCCCGGGAGATCACCCGAGCGCTGTATCCGATGTCCGGCGACCCCGCCCGCCGTGCGCGATTCCGGTAGCGGGAGCTACCGAAAACGCGCACGAGGGGAGGGGGCGGTCAGACGGTCACGTTGCGCCGCAGAACCTTTCCGGTTGCGTTGCGAGGCAACAGATCACGAGTGATCCGCCACTGCGAGGGAACCTTGTAGTAGGAGAGGCGCTCGCGGCAGAACTCGCGCAGGTCGTCCTCGCTCGCATCGTGACCGGCCCGCAGCACCACGACCGCGGCGACCTCCTGGCCCAGATCCTCGTGATCGACACCGATGACCGCGCATTCGTGCACTGCGGGATGTTCTTCGAGGCACTGTTCGACCTCGGTGGGATACACGTTCTCTCCGCCGCGCAGGATCAGATCCGAACGGCGGCCGGCCAACCGCAACCGGCCGTCCTCGACGATGCCGTAGTCGCCGGTGCGCAACCATCCGTCGGACGTGAGGGCGGCGGTGGTCGCCGTCTCGTCCTCCCAGTACCCCAGCATCACGAACGGACTGCGGACGCAGATCTCGCCCTCGATACCGTCGGGCACCACCTCCCCGAAGGGATCGCGGATCTCGAGCGCCACAGTCATGATCGGGCGGCCCAATGTGCCTGGGAACGCCTCGAGTTCGGGTGCGGTGGCGACCGCGATGGCGGTGCTGCACTCGGTCAGGCCGTAGCTGTCCACCAGTGCCTGCTGCGCGAACGGGAACTTCGCGCGGAGCCGCTGCTTGAACTCCGGCGACGACGGCGCCGACGCCAGCGCGAACGCGGTCAGTGACGACAGGTCGTAACGGTCGGTGTCCGGGTGTTCGAGCATGCGCGCGGCCATCGTCGGAACCGCTCCCCAGTTGGTGACCCGTTCGCGTTCGATCAGGCCGAAGACCTTGTCGACGTCGAAACCGCCCTCGGTCATGATCACGGCGCTGCCCGTCGCCAGTCGCGGGACCGCGAGATTGTGCAGGCTCGCGATGTGGAACAGAGGGGACGTGAGCAGGTAGCGGTTGTCGCTCGGCACGGCGTCGTCGTAGGTGCGCCCGTACATGTGCGCGACCAACGCATCGGAGAACCGGTGGTAGTCGACGACGGCCAGCAGATTCCGCTGCGAGTGCACGGCGCCCTTGGGGCGTCCGCTCGTGCCGCTGGTGAACAGGATGACCGCCGGGTCGTCCTCGTCCACGTCGGCCGTGGGCAGTTCCGCGCCGGCGCCGGCGGCCACGATGCGCGGCAGGTCGTCCTCGACAGTGAGCAACGTGAATCCGGACAGTCCCGAATCGGCAAGCAGTGCAGCGCGTTTGGTGTCGGTGAGGATCACCTTCGGTCGCACCAGACCGACGCCGTACTCGATCTCCTTCGGTGTCCACCACGAGTTGAGACCGACCGCGATCGCACCGAGGCACTGTGCCGCCCAGAACGTGACGACCCACTCGGGCGAGTTCGCGGCGAGGATCCCGACCCGGTCACCCTTGCCGACACCGTGGTCCTCGCGCAGGGCGGTGGCCACGGCGGCGACCGCATCGGCGTGCTCGGCGAAGGACAGGCGGCGGTCCGCGGTGACGAGATAGTCGCGGTCGCCCCAGGCCTTCGACGCGGCAACCAGGTCGCCGACCCGACGGTCGCGGTTGCGCACCACGGGAATTCGGTTGCCGCGCACCTCCTCCGGGGCGATCTCGAAGCGACCCCCCGGCCCGGTGAGTGTCGTGACGACCTGCTGAACCATCTGCTGCAGATCTGCTGGTGCTGACATGGACGTGCCCTTCCGACGAGTACCCGGCCCCGGTGTCGGCTGACAACATCTCATCAGAATCGACGTGAAAAGTGGCCTGTACCACTGAACGGGAGTGCACGCGACGGCGCGTGAACAGACAACGAGGCCCGCCCCCGGGAATCGGGAGCGGGCCTCGCGATGGATCCGCCGTCAGTTGGCGGCTGCGGCGAGACCGCTTTCGATGTCGGCGAGGATGTCGTCGATGTGCTCGATGCCGACCGCCAGACGCACCAGGCCGGGCGTGACACCCGCGGCGAGCTGTTCCTCGGCCGTGAGCTGCGAATGCGTCGTCGACGCGGGGTGGATGACCAGCGAGCGGACGTCACCGATGTTGGCGACGTGGCTGTGCAGCGTCAGGGCGTCGACGAACTTCTTGCCGGCGTCGACACCACCCGCGAGCTCGAACACGACGATCGCGCCGGTGCCGCGCGGCGCGAGCTGCTTGCCGCGTTCGAACCACGGGGACGACGGCAGACCGGCGTACGACACCGACTCGACCTCCGGCCGGGCCTCGAGGAATTCGGCGACGCGCTGGGCGTTGGCGACGTGCCGCTCGACGCGCAGCGACAGGGTCTCCAGGCCCTGGGCGATGAGGAACGCGTTGAACGGTGCGACAGCGGAACCGAGGTCGCGCAGCAGCTGGACGCGGGCCTTGAGTGCGTAGGCCGGCGCGCCGAGGTCCGCGAAGACGACGCCGTGGTAGCTCGGATCGGGCGTCGTGAAGTTGGTGTGACGCCCCTGCGTCCAGTCGAACTTGCCGCCGTCGATGATCACACCGGCGATCGCGGTGCCGTGGCCGCCGAGGTACTTGGTGGCCGAGTGCACGACGATGTCGGCGCCGTGCTCGAGCGGACGCAGCAGGTAGGGGGTGGCGACCGTGTTGTCGACGATCAGCGGCAGGCCGTTGTCGTGCGCGACCCCGGAGATGCCGGGGATGTCGAGGATGTGGTTCTTCGGATTAGCGATGGTCTCGCCGTAGAACGCCTTGGTGTTCGGGCGGATCGCTGCGGCCCACTGCTCGAGGTCGTCGGGATCCTCGACGAAGGTGACCTCGATGCCGAGCTTGGGCAGCGTGTAGTGCAGCAGGTTGTAGGTGCCGCCGTACAGGTAGGGGCTGGCGACGATGTGATCGCCGGCCTCGGCGAGGTTGAGGATCGCGAAGGTCTCGGCGGCCTGGCCGGACGACAGCAGCAGCGCCGCGACGCCACCCTCGAGCGCGGCGATGCGCTGTTCCACCGCGTCCTGGGTGGGGTTCATGATGCGCGTGTAGATGTTGCCGGGCTCGGCGAGACCGAACAGTGCGGCAGCGTGATCGGTGCTGTCGAAGGTGTAGCTGGTGGTCTGGTAGATCGGCAGGGCGCGGGCCTTGGTGTCGCCACCGGCGGGCTGGCCGACGTGGATCTGCTTGGTTTCGAAACTCCAGCTCGCCGTGGGATCGACGGCGTCGGGGGTGGTCTCGCTCATCGGTGCTGCTCCGTACTACTCGATATTTCTGGGATTTCGGGGAAGGAACTCGGTGGTGGTCCGGCACGAGGCGGCGTTCGGACAGACGGCTGCGGCCGACTCGCCGGCCGGCGCGGACACCACGCTGGGGAGGATCGGGCGGGGACGCTCAGCGACCCGAACACCCGCAGATACACATGTACTGCGCACGACAACGCATCGACGGGCGACCCGTCGACCATGCTCGTGTGTTGCTCACGAACCCGACAATAACCGGTGAACCTGATCCCGACCAGCGTTCCGGGGACGCGTCGCGTCGGCCCGGCGAGCGCGGGTCAGGCCGTTTCGAGGATCGTGCGGACCGGCGTCGCGTTGCGGGTCAGGTCGAGTACCGGGCAGTGTGCGTCGACCGCTTCCTGCAGTTCCAGGTAGCGTTCCCGCGCTTCCGGTCCGGTGAGGGTCACGACGACGCGGACCTCGCCGAACCCCGCGCGGACGGAGTCGTCGAAACCGAAGAAGCCGCGCACGTCCAGATCGCCCTCGGCGCGGGCGGTGATCCCGTCGACGGTGATGCCGAGCTTGTCGGCCCACACCCGGTACGTCACGACCTGGCAGGACAACAGCGACGCGAGGTAGTACTCGACGGGGTTGGGGGCGGTGTTCTCGCCGCCGAGCGCCGGGGGTTCGTCGACCTCGACCTCGAACCGGCCGAGCGTCACGGTGCTCGCGACCGCGGAGTGGGCTCGGGCGTCGGCGCGGAACACGACCGCGGCCTTGGCCGGGTCCTCGCTCACGGCGTCGTGGTTGGCCGCGACGACGGCCTGCAGGTGGGAGACGGGTGCAGTGGTCATGAGGGTCCTTCGAAGCGGAGTGCCGGTTGGGTATCGCGACGGAACCACATTTCTGATCTATGCACTAGGGAATTGCGCGCACGGATTTTCGGCCTTGCGCATCCGGCACCGCAGCGCTCACGCGA
>NZ_JADZGH010000147.1:4202-7986 GCF_015865005.1 Rhodococcus sp. CX | reverse complement strand
CGTGAGCGAGGATCAGCGCAGATCGCGCTGTCGGAACGCGAACAGCCCGGCCACGATGAGGGCCGCGGCGACGGTGGTCAGCCACAGCACGGGAGTGGCCGTGAACTCGCTCCCGGGCAGTTTCGGTGCGTGGCCGAACGGCTCGAGATCGAGCACCCATTGGGGGAGATGCGCGATCGGCCCGATGAACAACACGGCCAGGAATGCGGCCAGCACGCCCCACGCGACCGGTGCGAAGCGCGGTGCCATACCGAACAGGGCGACGGTCACTCCGGTGAGAACCCATATGGCGGGCAGTTGGACCAGGGCCGCACCGAACACTTTTCCCAGGACGCTGCCGTCACCGACCGCGACCGTGTAGGTCAGGGCCGCACAGACACCGGCGACGGTCATCGCCACGATCGGGCCCGCGAGCGAGAACACGATATGTCCGGCAGCCCAACGCATTCGCCCGACCGACCCAGCGAGCACCGGCTCGGTGCGCTGTGCATCCTCCTCGGAGTGCAACCGCAGGGCCGCCGAGATCGCGTATGCCGCGCCGGCGACTCCGAGCAGACTCATCGCGTACCCGATGAACGAGAGTTCGAGCGACTGGGACCCACCCATCCGCACGACCAGGTCGCGGATCGCCGCGTTGTCGCCGAGTTGATCGCCGACACCCTTCGCTGCGCTTCCGATGAGCAGGCCGTACAACCCCAGGCCGACGGTCCAGGCGAGCAGGGTGCCGCGCTGCATCCGCCAGGCCAGTCCCAGCGGTCCGGCCAGAGCGGGCGGCGCCTCGGACGGCCCGGGACGTGGCTCGATCAATCCCGCACCGATGTCACGCCTGCTCGCGAGTGCATAGGCCAGGATGGTCGCGCCCGTGGTCGTGGCGAGCAGTGGCACGACCACCCACCACCGTTCCGCCGCGAACGGCCGCATCTGCAGTGCCCAGCCGAGCGGGGAGAACCAGGAGAGGGTCCCGGATCCGGCATCGCCGACGGCCCGCAACGCAAAAGCGGTACCCAGCACCGCGAACGCGATACCGCGCGAGATCCGTGCGCTCGCGCTGAGCTGTGCCGCGACCGCCGCGATCGCTGCGAACACCGCCCCGGACAGCGCCAGCGCGGTTCCGTAACCTGCCGATCCGCCGAGCGGCAATCCCTTGCCGAGAAGAGCTGCGGTGCAAAGGAAGCCGGTGAGAATCGATGCGCCGAATGCCATCAGCAGTGCCGCGGTGAGCCCGGCGTACCGTCCCACCACGGTGGACCCGATCAACTCCGCCCGCCCGGTTTCCTCCTCGGCTCGGGTGTGCCGCACGACCGTGAGGATCGTCGCTATCGCGATCAGCGTGAAGTAGGCGCCGGCCTTCCACAGGCCGACCGAACCGAGGCTCGTGCCGAACATCGGTCCGTACATGGCGATTTCGGCGTGACTCGCGTTCGTCGCCGCCGCGAAGCGGGCGAGCTCGGCGTCGGATGTGTACAGGCTCTGGACGCTCGCGACATAGAGGGGTGGGGCGATCGCGAACAGTGCGACCCACAACGGCATCGAGATCCGGTCGCGCCGCAGGTACAGACGCAGCAGCGCGCCGGTACCCGCGAGATCGTGACCGGTGGTCGAGGGGCGCTCGCGTGTCGTGGTCATCGCGGCACCCGTTCGGCATCGATGGGTGTATCCGTCCGGTAGTGCTGCAGGAAGAGCTCTTCCAGAGTCGGAGGCGCCGAGATCAGGCTGCGGACCCCGGCGTCGCCGAGCGTCCGGATCAGCGCGCCCAGGTGCTCGCCGTCCACCTGGCAGTGCAGGACGTTGCCGTCGCGCCGCACGTCCGCGACGCCGGGCAGGTGTTCGACGTCGCCCGGGTCCCCGAGCAGTTCGGCCGTGATCGACGTCCGACGCAGGTGCCGCATGTCCGCCAGAGACCCGGATTCGACCACGCGGCCGTCGCGGATGATCGTCACGCGTTCGCATAGGGCTTCCACCTCGGAGAGGATGTGACTCGACAGCAGGACCGTCGTGCCGCGATCACGGGCCTCGGAGATGCATTCGCGGAAGACCGTCTCCTTCAGCGGGTCGAGGCCGGTGGTCGGTTCATCGAGCAGGAGCAGGTCCGCGTGGGACGAGAAGGCCGAGATCAGCGCGACCTTCTGGCGGTTCCCCTTCGAGTACGCGCGGGATCGCTTGGTCGGATCCAGCTCGAAACGCTCGATCAGCTCGGCGCGGCGATCCGGGTCGAGACCGCCGCGCATCCGGCCGAGCAGGTCGATGACTTCACCGCCGGTCAAGGACGGCCACAGTGTCACGTCGCCGGGGACGTACGCCAGCGAACGGTGCAGGTCCACCGCATCGGTCCACGGATCGCGACCGAAAACGGTTGCGGTACCCGAGGTTGCGCGCAGACTCCCGAGCAGGATGCGGATGGTCGTGGACTTGCCGGCGCCGTTGGGTCCGAGGAATCCGTGGATTTCCGCGCGACCGACCTCGAGGTCGAGACCCGCGAGTGCGCGGGTGGAGCCGAAGGTCTTCACGAGGTCCCGCGTTTCGATGACGTTCGTCATTCCTGCTCCTGCCGGATGCCGGCCTCCTTCGCCCGCCGAGCGAGTCGCCGGAGAAACGCTCGGTGATCCGGCACCCTCGTCGATTCAGGGTGTGGCCGATGCGGTGGAGTCGGGTCCGCGTCCGGCGGGCTCGGCCGGATCGATTCGTCGGTCCTTTCCCGATGGTAGGAGCAGATCGACGGAATGTCCCGGCCCGTGCCCGCCGGAAGGTCCCGCAGGCGTGGGCGGAGAACTCAGAGCAGGTGCACCTTCTTGTACAGGATCTTCGACGGGCCGCCGATCAGTCCGACGCTGTCGAGGAACGTCATGAGCTTCGCGCCGGACTTGCGAACCCGGTCGTGGTAGTGCGTGTTGGCCTTCGCCTCGGCGACCGCGCGGTCGCGGTCCAGGCCTGCGTTGGCGTAGACCTCTTCGCGGATCATGCTCTTGACCACGAAGTAGACCGTTACGGCCGTATTGATCCGCTCGAACTGCAGGCGCAGCTTGCTCGCGCCGGTCAGTCGCCGTGCGACCTCCTCGCGGGCGAACCGGATGTGCCGGGCCTCTTCGAGGACGTGGATCTTGCTGACCGTACGGGTGACCGGTTGCACGCGTTCGTCGCGCATGAAGTCGCGCTGCATCATGTCGAGGATCTCCTCGGCGGCCATGACGCTGGCGTAGGCGTTCGCGCCGCGGAAGAAACCACCCCACAGCCGGCCGAGGCGGTGAATGTACGGCGCGGGTCCGTAGCCGGGCATGCCGAGGCGCTCGCCGGCGCGGGCGAACATCACCGAGTGGCGGCACTCGTCGGCCACCTCGGTGAGGGCGAACTGCACGTGACGCGAGTGCTTGTTGCGGTTGTACACGTCGCGTAGAAGCATCTGCATGAGCAGGATCTCGAACCACAGGCCGACGCTGGAGACGCTCGCGGCCTCGTGCTTGGTCAGTTCGATGCGCTGTTCTTCGGTCATCTCGTCCCACAGGGCGGTGCCGTACAGCGTGCTCCACTCGGGGGTCATGCCGTACTTGTCCGCGGGGATGGGTGCCTCCCAGTCGACCTCGATCATCGGGTCGTACGACTTCCGGGCGACCGATGCGAGCAGGCGCCGGGCCGTGTCCTCGCGGTCCGACAGGGCCACCTTCGGCACGAATCCCCGGGTGGTGGCGGTATCGGCAACATCCTGGGAGCGCGTGAGCGATGCGGTCATGTCTCCACCTTTAGTGTGACGGACAGTAACTGTTAACCCGAGGCTACAGTCAGTGCCCGC
>NZ_JADZGH010000147.1:0-4192 GCF_015865005.1 Rhodococcus sp. CX | reverse complement strand
CTCGCCGACGCGCATGCACAATCGACAGACCCGAAGTATCTGGAGGTACATCGCCATGTGTTATCCCGTGACCTGCCCGGTGTGTGGCAAGACCGGCTGGGAAGGATGCGGCCAGCACGTCGACGACGTGATGCGCGACGTCCCGGTCGCCGAACGGTGCTCGTGCGCCGACCAGTCAGTCGCGGGACGCTGACGCCGCTGCCGCGAACCGGGGTCAGTGCGGTTCGCGGACCTTCGTGACCCGGGAACGGCCCGGGGAGAGGAACGCCGCGACCACGGCGCCGATCGCGAGGATCACCGCGATCGTCCACGACGCCTGCTGCATGCCGGCGAGGAACGCCGACCGCGCCAGGTCCGCGAGTTCGTCCCCGCGCGGTCCCGCGGCCTCCGCGACCTTCAGTGCCGACGCCAGCGAATCCGAGACGGCGGTACTGGCGGTCGGATCCGGAATCGCGGCCGCAACCGGTTCGATCTTCCGGCCGTACATCGCGGCGACCGCCACGCCGATCGCCGCGCCGAGTTCGCGGGTGGCGTCGTTGACCGCGGACGCCACTCCCTGCTTGTCGTCGGGCGTGCTCGACACGATCGCGTGTGTCGCCGGCGCAGAGACCATGCCCAGCCCGACGCCCGGCAGCAACAGGGCCACGTTGATGAGAACGGTCGACGACTGCGGATCGAGATTCCCGATCAGCACGAACGAGCCCGTGAGGACGGCGAGGCCGCCGGTGAAGAGGAAGCGCAGCCCGACTCGCGGGACGAGCGGTGGGATGAGCACCGACACCGTCATCACCAGCAGGATGAGCGGGATCAACTGGATCGACGAGCCGAGCGGCGAGTAGCCGAGCACCAGCTGCAGGTACTGCACGACGATGAAGAAGACGCCGAACATCGCGACGAACTGGAACAGCAGTGTCAGTGCCCCGGAGCCGAAGGCGCGATGGGTGAACAACCGGACGTCGAGCAGGGGAGCGGGCGTGCGCAGTTCGGTGAGCACGAAACCCGTTGCGGCAGCGAGACCCAGAATGATGCAGGCGAGGACCGCCGCGTCGGTCCAGCCGCGGTGTGGCCCCTCCATGAGCCCGAACACGAACAGGCCCACCGCGATGATCGACAGGGCACTGCCGACCAGGTCCGGCGGGAAGTGTTCCTGAGCCCGCGACGACGCGATCGTCAGCGACGCCACGAGCAGCACCACGGCGGCCACCGCGAAGCTGACGAAAATCATGATCCACGAGCTGTATTCGAGGATGACGCCGGAAACGAGCAGGCCGGCGATGCATCCCGCACCCGCGGTTCCGGCCCAGACACCGACCGCCCGTGCACGGCGTTCCTCCGGGAATCCGGCGGTGATCACCGAGAGGGTCGCGGGCATGACCAGGGCCGCACCGAGTCCGGCGAGGCCCCGCGCGGCGATGATCCACGTCGGGCTGTCGAGCACGAGGGGCAGCGCCGACGACACGGCGACGACCGCCAGACCTGCGACCAGCACGCCGCGGCGGCCGTAGCGGTCGCCGAGTGCGCCGGCCGGGAGCAGCAACGCCGCGAGCACGAGCGTGTAGCTGTCCACGATCCAGGTCAGCTCGCTCTGGGTCGCACCGATGTCGACGGCGATGTCGGGCAACGCCATGTTCAGCGACGCCATCGCGGCGACGACGAGAGCCACGGCCGCGCAGGCGACGATCAGCAACCACCACTGCGCCCGCGTCAGGCGTGACTGGGGTTCCGGTGTTGCGGTGGTGCTGGTCGAGCTTTTTTCCGATGTTTCGGACACGAGCCGGCCTTCCCGGAGCGGGGTCACGAAGAAACGAGACTGCCAGTATCGTAACCGAACTGTCGGTATCACAGGCAAGGGCGAAGCCGAACGGATACAACTGTGGACGTGAGTACCCAGCCCCTGCCTGCCCCCGATGACGACGGTCGCGACCCGGTCGCCCCCGGTCGGTACGGCGACGAGGACCCCCGCAAGGCGAGGTCGCGGGCACGGCTGCTCGACGCTGCGACCGCACTGCTGGCGAAGGGCGGAGCGGAAGCGGTCACCATCGATGCGGTGACCGGACTGGCACGCGTCGCGCGGGCCACCCTCTACCGGCATTTCGCCAACGGCGAGGAACTCGTCGCGGCGGCCTTCGCGCGAATGCTGCCCCCGATCCCGCCCGTGCCGGACGGTGACCTGCGCGATCAGCTGGTGGCGCTGGTCGTCGCGCAGGCCCGGATCCTCGACGAGATCCCGATCCCGCTGACCGCGATGTGCTGGATGGGGCTCGGACCGGGGCTCGGGGACTACTCGAGCGCCGAGGCGCTGAGCCACGAACGCCCGGAACTGCTCTCGCTGCGTGAGCGTCTCGTCGAGCGGTACCGCGAGGCATTCGACCGCGTCTTCGTCACCCCGACCGCGCGGGAGCAGCTCGGTGACTTCGACTACGACCTCGCGCTCGCGCAGCTGATCGGGCCCGTCGTGTTCACGAAACTCGCGACCCTGCCGTCGCTCGATCACGCGGCGTGCGAACGCATCGTCGACGACTTCCTGGCCGCACGGGGATGCCGTCCGGTCAGGAACGGGCCGCGCGCAGTACCGACGGTCGCAACCGATGAAAGTCCTTGACGCGTAGGTTCCGGATCGACCGCACCTCGAACTCGCCGGACGCGCGGAGCCGGTCGGCCAGTGCCGAATCGACGAGGATCGTGCCGGGGCGTGCCACACCGGTCAATCGCGCCGCGATGTTGACGACCGAGCCGAACAGGTCGCCGAACCGTGCCAGGGCCGGACCCCATGCCAGCCCCACCCTCAGCTCCGGGGCGTCCGGCCGGGCCCCGAACGACTCCTGCAGCGCCAGCGCGATCCGGGCTCCGTCGACGGGATCCTCCGCTGCGAACATCACCTCGTCGCCGACGGTCTTGATCACCCATCCGTGGCCCTGCGCGATGACGGTGGTCACAGCGGACTCGAACTCCTCGAGCAGGTCGCTGAGTTCGTCGGCCTCGATGCGGCTCGTCAGGCGCGTGTAGCCGACCATGTCGGCGAAACCCACGACCAGGTCGCGGCTCGTCGCGTCCTCGCGGGCCCGCACGATGTTGCGTTCGGTCGTCGCGACCAGGTGGCGGCGCCACACGAACATCTGGGTCTCCTCGACCAGTTGCAGGACGTCGCGCAGCAGGGTGCCGACGAACTCGTCGATCTCCGCGGGGGCCGGGGCGGTTCCCGCATAGGCCGTGTCGAGCCGGTCGAGGAGATGGGTGTTGAGCAGCGACACCTGCCATTCGGCGAGGCGGGACATCGACTGGCCGAGTGACCGCGCGGCGGGCACCTCCATGTCGGGGGAGACCGCGCCGCTGGAGACAAGCGCCGCGATGTTCCGCAGTGCCTGCACGTCCCCGTCGGTGAACATCACCGCACCCGGATCCGGGTCGACGGCGAAACCCAATGCCTGCCAAAGACGCTGGGCACGCTCGGTCGAAACCCCGGCGAGTTCCGCGGCCTGTCGCTGGGTGTAGCGGCGGTCGCCTCCGAGCAGGGAACGTTCGAATGCGCGCTGCACTCCTGTCAGCAACTCCGGGTCGAGCGACACCGTCGCCTTCGACACCGCCGACCCACGGTCGTCCGCCTGCCGATCCGAAGCCTCCACGCCTGCTCTCCTCACCGCCGCCGGGGCGACCGACCACCTGCTCGGCGAACACCCACCGTTCACGCCGCGGACACGACGTGACCTTCGAAGAGTCGCACACGGTCGTGTCGTACCTCTGTGCGACAGTGTTCGCGATCCACCCACCCCGGGACCGAATTCACCCGAAGCCAGGAAGGACGTGGCATGCCGCCCCGCAGACGAGCCGGAGCAGACCACCTCAGTGACGAGCAGCTTGCCGAGCTGACCACCGCACTTGCTGAGGACCGGCGCGCGACCGTCTATCTCATCGAGGGTATTCCGAGTTTGGGCATCGAGCCGGGGACATCGGCGAAGGTCATCGGTATCGACGGTCGCACCGTCACGGTCCGGCCCAAGGGCGTCAACGACGAACTGCCCTTCGAATACGACGAACTGCGCCTGACCCGGCCGGTGACGCCGAAGTCCCGGGCCGCCGAGCCGACTCCGGCCGCGCCGCGCCCGTCCGCGAAGCCGGCACCCGCGCCCGCACCGAAGCCGGCCGCCGCGTCCGCGTCGAAGCCCGCCGCCTCGAATCCGGCGCCGAAGCCCGC
>NZ_JADZGH010000146.1:51974-53714 GCF_015865005.1 Rhodococcus sp. CX | reverse complement strand
GCGGTGCGGCAGCATGGTCGTCATGACCACGTTGAGCGGTTCCGAAGCCGTCGTCGTCGCGGGCGGACGAGCGACCCGGATGGGTGGCGTCGACAAACCGGCACTGGTCGTGCACGGCCGGCGCATGCTCGACAGCGCCCTCACCGCGGTCTCGGCCTGCCGGCGCGTCACCGTCGTCGGGCCGCACCGCGACGACCTCGCCCCCGCGATCGGCCAAGTCCAGGAGACCCCCGCCGGCGGCGGTCCGGTGGCCGCGATCGCCGCCGCCCCGATCCCCCGCGACGCACCCGTCCTGACGCTCGCGTCCGATCTGCCGTTCGTCACCGCGGACACGCTGATCGCCTTGCTCGACGCGCTGAGCGCCGATCCGGACGCGGACGCCGCGTTCGCCGTCGACGGGGACGGCCGCATCCAGTTCCTGCTCGCGGCCTGGCGCGGCGCCGCGCTCGCCACGCGCCTCGACGACCTCGGCGGGGAGGTCGCGAACCAGCCGATGAAGGCGCTGCTGCCGGACCGGTACGTGACGGTCCCCGTGTCCGGCACCGCGGACTGCGACACTCCCGAGGATCTGCACCGCGCCCGCTCCGGCCGGCCCGGAACCGTCGCCGCGAACCCGGACCGTGCACGCGAGCTCGTGCGAAATGTCATGCAGCCGTTGCCCGTTCGAAAACTGCCGGTACGCGAGTCGCTCGGCGCGACCCTCTCGGCACCGCTGGTCGCGGCGGAGGCCCTGCCGCCCGTGGCGGTGTCCGCGATGGACGGATACGCGGTCGCGGGCGACGAACCGTGGACGCTGCGCAGCGAGATCCGGCGCGCGGGCTCGGACAGCGGGTTCACCCTCACCGCCGGGCAGGCCGCGCGCATCGCGACCGGTGCGCATCTGCCGCCCGGCGCGACCGCGGTCGTGCGCGACGAACACGTCGACGTCGGCGAAGGCGGGATGCTCCGCCGCCGCCCGGATGCCCCCGTCCGCGACGACACCCGCCGGCGCGGCGAGGACTGGCAGCCCGGATTCGCTCTCGCGCAACCGGGTACGGGGATCGATCCGGCGGTCGTGTCGGCCGCACTGAGCGGCGAGGTCACCGACGTCGAGGCACGCGGACCGGTGCGGGTGCACGTCGTCGTCAGCGGCGACGAGATCCGGCGCGACGGTCCGCTGCGCGCGGGCCAGACCCGCGACTCGCTCGGGCCGGTCCTCGCGCAGTTCGTCCGGTGGTGCGGCGCCGACGCGGTGAGCGAGGCGCACCTGCGCGACACCGAGGACGGGTTCGACCGGTTGCTGCACGAAACCACGGACGTGGACGCGATCGTCGTGGTCGGCGCCACCGGCGGGGGCGCCGCCGATCAGTTACGCGGTGCGCTGACCCGCGCCGGCGCACACATCGCCGTCGAACGTGTCCGGTGCAAGCCGGGCGGTTCCCAGGTCGCTGCGGCGCTGCCGGACGGCCGAGCGGTGCTGGGCCTGCCCGGCAACCCGGTCGCGGCGATCGCCACGTTGCTGGTCATGCTGCCCGCGGTGATCGACGGTCGCACCTGCCGGACCCCGGCCGTGCCGTGGACGGCCCCACTGGCGAACGCCTCGGAGGTGGTCGGAGACGTGACCCGACTGCTGCCCGCGCGCCGACTTCCCGACGGAACATGGCTGTGCGACAACGCGATCCGGACAGCGCACCTCGCCGGGTTGATCGACCGGCAGGCGATCGCGCTGGTTCCACCGGGCGCGGCCGACGGCGATCTCGT
>NZ_JADZGH010000146.1:42660-51792 GCF_015865005.1 Rhodococcus sp. CX | reverse complement strand
CCGCCATAAAGAGACACCGGGGCCGCAGGCCCACCGACGAGCCGCGCGCCCTCGTGGTAGCGCTGCGCGAGGAGATCGACGATCGAATCGGTGACGCCGAGCGGCGCGGCGACCCCGTCGGCACCCGCGTCGGCGAGCCGGGAATGGAACAGACCGGGCGCGAGCAGATACGAGGCGATGAACACCCTGCGCGCCCCCTGCGCGCGCAGGGTGTCGACCACCTCGGGGACCCGGGGTGAACCGGTGGCGACATATGCGACGCGCACGGTGGTGCGGACCAGCGAGGACAGCATGCGGGCGGCGCTGCGCACGTCGCGCAGCGCACGCGGATCGGACGATCCGGCGGCGGCGAGGACCACTGCGTCCCCGGGGCGCCATCCGGCGGCCTCGAGCCGCTGCACGAGCACCTGAGCAAGGATCGGGTCGGGGCCGAGGGCTCCGGTCACCGACACCGCGGTGTGCCCGCTCGCCGCGACCTCCTGCGGCACGTCGCTGTGCACGTGGTAGCCGGACGCGAGGAACGCCGGCACCAGCACCGTGGGGCGGGACGAGTCGCGCAGGACCTCCGCCGGCGACGGACCGAGCACGTCCACGAACGCGACGCGGGTGGAGCCGACCCGCCCGGCGACGGCGTCGGCGAGCGAGGCGATCATGTCGACACCGCGCGGATTGCGGGTGCCGTGGGCGACGAGCAGCAACTGGGGTCGAGTCATCAGCGCATATCCTCCGGGTCGACGGCGAGGCGGTAACCCCGCTTGACGACGGTCTGCACGATCGCAGGCGCGCCGAGCGACGACCGCAGTCGTGCCACGGCGGTCTCGACCGCGTGGGTGTCTCCCCCACCGCCGGGAAGAGCGGCGAGCAGCTCCTCGCGCGCGACGACCCGTCCGGGACGGGACGCGAGCGTGCGGAGCAGGGCCATTCCGGCCGGGGCGAGGCAGCGCTTCTCCTCGTCGACGATGACGCAGCGTCCGCGCATACCCAGGACGTGCCCGCCGGCTTCGATGCGGACCGCCCGGCGGGGTAGTTCTTCGGCGAGGTGCCGGGCCAGGGAACCGAGCCGGGCCCGGGCCGGCATGGTGACCGGCACGTCGAGTGCGGCGAGCGGCGCGGCCGTGACGGGGCCGACGCACACGGCGGTGACGCCGCTGCGCATCGCGCGCAGCACCAGTTCGAGCATCCCGGTCTGCTTGGCCCGCATCAGCAGGGACGCCACAGCCGGTGCGCTGGTGAAGCTGACCGCGTCGAGCCCGTAGTCGGCGATCTGTTCGATGAGCCGGTCCAGCGCGGTCGGATCCTCCGGCGGGGTCCACCGGTAGACCGGGACGGCGACGACCTCGGCACCGGCCGCGCGCAGTTCCTCGCACAGGTCGGCGCCGGGTTCCCATTCGGTGCGCTCGCCGTGCAGCTGCACCGCGATGCGCTGCCCCTCGACGCCCTCGGCGAGCAGGTGGGCGAGCACCTCGGCCGACGATTCCGATGCCGGGGACCACTCCTCCCGCAGCTCGGCGGCGCGGATCGCGCCGGTCACCTTCGGGCCGCGCGCCAGAATCCGGCTGCCGCCGAGGGCCTCGGTGAGATCCTCGGACAGGCCCCAGCCCTCCGCCGCACCGATCCAGCCCCGGAATCCGATCGCCGTGGTGGCGACCGTGATGTCCGGCGGGTTCGCGATGATGTCGCGGGTGACCCGTTCGAGCTCGGTGTCGTCGGACAGCGGGATGATGCGGATCGCCGGGGCGAGGACGACCTCCGCGCCGCGGCGGGTGAGCAGCGTCGTGAACTCCTCCGCGCGGCGCGACGCGGTCACCCCGATGGTGAATCCCCGCAACGGCTCGGTGCCGTCGCTCACGAAAGCTCGCCGGCGTCGGCGGCGCCCGTCATCCGCTTGCTGTGGATCTGCACCACGCCGGCCCAGACGCGCACGTCGTACACCGGCAGCGACACCTCGGGGTCGTCGAGGCAGCGACCGTCGTTGAGCGAGAACACCTGCTTGAGCAGCGGGGAGGCCACGGTCGGCTCGCCCGCCCGGTCCCCGACGAGTCCGCGCGACATCACCGCGGCGCGGGCGTACGGATCGATGTTGCCGACGGCACGCAGCGTGCCGTCGTCGAGCAGGAACAGCGCCACCTGCTCGCCCCCGCGCAGCAGTACCGCGACTCCACAGCCGGGTACCAGCCGGCTGAGCGGGCACGCAGACGTCCATTCCAAGCGGCCGTCGAACACGCTCTGGCGCGTCGTTCCCGCTGCGCCATGCATCTCGATGACGGTCATAGGTCCTCCCTCGAAAGTACTGACGAAATCATCCGGGTCCGGTGTTTCGGGCGAGTTACCCGGAGATTCCCGGCCGGTAAGCGGGCATCCCGACCAGGACGGGAACCTTCCGCTTCCCGGTCTCGTCGAATTGAACGGTCGGGTCGGCCTCGTCGGGTGCGTTGACGAACGAGACGAACCGGGCGAGCTTCTCCGGGTCCTCGAGCACGCCGGCCCACTCGTCGCGGTAGCCCTCGACGTGCTTGGCCATCGCGGCCTCGAGTTCGGCGGCGATACCGAGGCTGTCCTCGCACACGACCTCACGGAGGTGGTCGAGACCGCCCTCCATCGCCTCCAGCCACGGCGCGGTGCGCTGCAGCCGGTCCGCGGTGCGGATGTAGAACATCAGGAACCGGTCGATGTACTTGACGAGGGTGTCGTCGTCGAGACCCCCGGCGAGCAACTGCGCGTGCTTGGGCGACTGGCCGCCGTTGCCGCACACGTACAGGTTCCAGCCGCTCTCGGTGGCGATGACACCGACGTCCTTGCCGCGGGCCTCCGCGCATTCGCGGGCGCACCCGGAGACACCGAACTTGAGCTTGTGCGGTGAACGCAGACCGCGGTAGCGCAGCTCCAGGTCGACGGCCATCCCGACGGAGTCCTGCACGCCGTACCGGCACCACGTCGAACCGACGCAGCTCTTCACGGTCCGCAGCGACTTGCCGTAGGCCTGACCCGACTCCATGCCGGCGTCGACGAGCCGCTTCCAGATCAGCGGCAGCTGCTCGACGCGCGCACCGAACAGGTCGATCCGCTGGCCGCCGGTCATCTTCACGTAGAGCCCGAAGTCGCGGGCCACCTCGCCGATCACGATCAGCTGTTCCGGGGTGCACTCGCCGCCCGGCATGCGCGGCACCACCGAGTAGGTGCCGTTCTTCTGGATGTTCGCGAGGAAGTGGTCGTTGGTGTCCTGCAGACCGGCCTGCTTCGGGTGCAGAATGTGGTCCGAGTCGGTGGAGGCGAGGATCGAGGCGACCACCGGCTTGCAGATGTCGCACCCGGAGCCCTTGCCGTACCTGGCGATCAGCGCGGAGAACGTGCGGATTCCGGTGGCCTGGACGATCTCGAACAGCTCGGCGCGGGACTGCTCGAAGTGTTCGCACAGCGCCTTGCTGAGCTCCACCCCGGACGACGCGAGCAGCTGCTTGATGGTCGGCAGGCAGCCACCGCAGGTGGTACCGGCGTTCGTGCACGCCTTGACCTGCGCGATGTCGCAGGCGCCCTCCGAGATCGCGCCGCAGATCGTGCCCTTCGTGACGCCGTTGCACGAGCAGACCTCGGCGTCGTCCGGCAACGAGCCGGCGCCGGGCTTCTCCCCGGCCGGGGAGATCAGGGCCGCGGGGTCGCCGGGCAGCTCCCGCCCGACGAGCGGCCGCAGCGACCCGTACGCCGAGGCGTCGCCGACGAGGATGCCCCCGAGCAGGATCTTCGCGTCGTCCGAGACGACGAGCTTGGCGTAGGTGCCCTTCGCGGCGTCGGACAGCACCACCTCGAGCGCACCCGGGGTGGTCGCGTGGGCGTCACCGAAGCTGGCGACATCGACGCCGAGTTCCCCGGCGCCGACCTGTCCACGAAGCTCAAGCTGCTCGGCGTCGCCGCCGAGCAGACGGTCGGCGACGACCTCGGCGGTGCTGTAGCCGGGGGCGACGAGGCCGTAGCAGGTGCCTTCGACGGCCGCGCACTCGCCGACCGCGTACACCGACTCGTCGGTGACGCTGCGGCAGCCGATGTCGGTGAGGATGCCGCCGCGTGCGCCGACCTCGAGGCCGGTGTCGCGGGCGAGCGCATCCTGCGGGCGGACACCGGCCGAGAACACCAGCACCGAAGCGTCGATGACGGAACCGTCGGACAGTTCGACCTTCAGCCCTGCGGGACCTTCGGTGATCGCCGAGGTGCCGACCCCGGTGTGCACGGTCAGGCCCAGGTCGGTCACGAGCCGGGCCAGCACGTTGCCGCCGCCCTCGTCGACCTGCAGCGGCATCAGCCGGGGCGCGAACTCGACGACGTGCGGCGTCATGCCCATCAGCTTCAGGGCGTTGGCGGCCTCGAGGCCGAGCAGGCCACCGCCGACCACCACACCCACGGCACCGGGTCCGGCGGCGTCGGCCGCGGCCCGGATGCCGTCGAGGTCGTCGAGGGTGCGGTAGACGAACGTGCCGGGCAGGTCCTTGCCGGGGATCGGCGGCACGAACGGATACGAACCGGTGGCCATGACCAGCGCGTCGTACCCGATCACCTCGCCGCCGTCGGTGGTGACGGTGCGCGCGGCGCGGTCGATCGCCGCGGCGCGCGTGCCGAGCTTCAGGTCGACGAGGTCGTCACCGTCGTAGGTGTTGCCGGCGAGCGCGAGTTCCTTCGCATCCCACGAGCCGACGTAGGAGGACAGACCGACGCGGTCGTAGGCAGGCTGCGTCTCCTCGCTCAACACCGTCACCGACCAGGTGTCGTGCTCGTCGCGGGCACGCAGCGCTTCGACGAAGCGGTGTCCGACCATTCCGTGTCCGACGACGACAACGTTCTTGCGGCTCATGGGATTTCGCTTTCTCTCGTGCAGGGTGGATCAGTGCCGGGGTACGGCGTCAGACGACCGGGACGGACGGACGGTCCGCTTCGGCGGTCTCGGTGACGGCCGCCGTGCGGGGGGTGCGGAGGAAGACCAGCCAGGTGACGGCGATGCACACCAGGTAGAAGGCCCCGAAGACCCAGAAGGCCATCGTCGCGGACTTCGCCTCGCCGGCGTAGGAGGCGCGGAGCACCAGGTTGATGCCGACGCCGCCGAGCCCGCCGATCGCGCCGGCGAAGCCGATGAGCGCGCCGGACATGGTGCGCGACCAGACGGCCTTGGCTGCGCGGTCGAGGTGGTCGAGGCTCTGCGCCTTGGCTTCGAAGATCGACGGGATCATCTTGTACACCGAGCCGTTGCCGATACCCGACAGCAGGAACAGTGCGATGAAGCCGAGGACGTAGGCGGTCATGATGCCGCCGGTGGGGGCGCCCGCCGACGCGTCGTCGAGGACACCGGCGACGATCAGGACACCGGCCGCCAAAGCCATCGCGGCGAAGGTGACCATCGTGATGCGGCCGCCGCCGATGCGGTCTGCGAGCTTGCCGCCGTAGGGACGGGAGATCGAACCGAGCAGCGGGCCGATGAACGCGATCTGCGCGGCGTGCAGTGCCGCCTGGGCGGGCGTGTCACCACCGGCGAGGAAGTTGATCTGCAGGACCTGGCCGAACGCGAAGCTGAAGCCGATGAACGAGCCGAACGTGCCGATGTAGAGGAAGGACACGATCCACGAGTCGCGGAACTTCAGGGCCTCGCCCATCGCCCGCAGGTCCGCCTTCTGGCCGCCGAGGTTGTCCATGAACAACGCCGCTCCGACCGCCGCGACACCGCACGCCACCAGGTAGACGGCGCACACGATCCACGGTTCGGTGTTGCCGACGGTGGCGATGACGAGCAGACCGATGAGCTGGACGACCGGCACACCGATGTTGCCGCCGCCGGCGTTGAGTCCGAGCGCCCAGCCCTTCAGTCGCTGCGGGTAGAACGCGTTGATGTTGGTCATCGACGAGGCGAAGTTGCCGCCGCCGACACCGGCGATCGCGGCGACCAGCATGAACGTGGTGTACGAGTAGCCGGGGTTGAGCATCAGGTAGAGCGTTGCCAGCAGCGGCACGAACAGCACCAGCGCGCTGAAGATCGTCCAGTTGCGGCCACCGAAACGCGCCGTCGCGACGGTGTAGGGAATGCGCAGGAGCGAGCCGACCAGTGTCGGCACCGCCACCAGGAAGAACTTGCCGGCGGCGTCGATGCCGTAGACGGGGGTGGGCATGAACAGGACCATGACCGACCAGATGGACCACACCGAGAAACCGACGTGCTCGGCGATGACGGACCAGATCAGGTTCCGCTTCGCGATGTCCTTGTTACCGGACTCCCACGCCTCGACGTCTTCGGCGTCCCAGTGCTCGATGTTGTGCTTCCGCGCGAATTTCGCTCGCAGCGTTTCGTTTTCGATAGTCGCAGCCACCCCGCCCCACCTCTCTCGGATTCGTGATGAACCCAAGGTAGGAAGTGGGTGTTGCCGCGGTGCTGCCCGCGGTGACCTCCGCGTCAAGAGTTTCTCACTCACGCGCAGGCCACGCTGTGAGGGCGAACTACAGCAACAGCCGCACCAGATCGGAGGTGTGCGCGAGACCGGGGAACGCCTCCTCGGTCGACCGCGGATGCAGCGCGTGCACGGCCAACCGGAACATCACGGCACGCAACAGCATCTGGGGCCACTCGGGCAGATCGTCCCAGCGGCTGATCAATGCGTCGTCGGCGCCACCCCAGGACAGCGCGTCGACGACGGCCACGGCCGCCGCCCACGACGCGGGCCGCCAGTACGGCGTGATGTCGGTCAGCCCGGGAGCGGCCCGGCCCGCGAACAGGACGGTCCCGAACAGATCGCCGTGCACGAGCTGGTCCGGCAGATGGACGGGTTTACGGAAGGTCGCGAGCTGATTGATGAGATCCAGGCTCTTGCGTCCGTCCGGTGTGGTGGTCTCCGGCGCACCGGCCGCCCGCGCCGAACGCATCGGCACGGTCTCCCAGGCTGCCCGGTCGGCGGCGACGAACACGTCGACGTCGGCCCACGGCGCGACCGGCGGCTGCATCAGGAACCGGGGACGCTCGAGTTGCGAGGTCGCGGCGTGCAGACGCAACGACAGCGACACCACCTCGTCGTGGCGCGGTTCCGAGGTGCCGACGATGTAGGTGTCGGCGCGCCACCCGGACACGACGTATCGGCCGTCCGTGGAACGGACCGGGCGGGCCAGACGCAGCCCGTCGACGCTGAGTGTCTCGCGGACCTTCGCCGACCACGCCGCGCGGGCGTGATCGGCCACCGGAGAGAGCACCACGTCTCCACATCGCCAGCCGCCGTCCCAGTCCGAGCCGAGCGGTACCGGTTCGACGTCGCGGAGGCCGAACGTGGAGCGCACGTGCTGCGGGGGTTCGAGTGAGCTCACGACGCTCACCGTACCGTCGTGCACGGCGCGATCCGGGAAGGCACTCCGTTGTCGATGATCACAGGATCCTGCGCCCACAGAATTCTGTGACCGGGGACAACGTGACAGTACTCAGTACAGCGGCAGCGAGGGATCGACCTGCTGTGCCCACGCGACGACCCCGCCCTGCAGGTGGGTCGCGTCCGCGAATCCGGCCCGTTTGAGTGCGGCGAGCACCTCCGCGGACCGGATACCGGTCTTGCAGTACGCGACGAGCGGAACGTTCTGCGGAAGTTCCGCGAGTGCCTCACCGGACAGGATGCGGTCCTTGGGAATCAGGCGGGCGCCGTCGATGTGCATGATGTCCCACTCGACGGGTTCCCGGACGTCGATGAGCGCGAGTTCACGGCCGGAGTCGAGCATGTCGCGCAATTCCGTTGCGGTGACGGTGGATTCGGCGGCGGCGGCCACGCCCTCCTCGGACACCACCCCGCAGAACTCGTCGTAGTCGACGAGTTCGGTGACCGGGACGCGGCCGGGATCCCGGCGCAACGTGACGGTCCGGAACGTCATCGAGAGTGCGTCGTAGATCATCAGCCGGCCCAGCAGGGTGTCACCGATACCGGTGATGAGCTTGATCGCCTCGGTGGCCATGATGCACCCGACGGTGCCGGGCAACACACCGAGCACCCCGCCCTCGGCGCACGAGGGCACCATGCCGGGCGGCGGCGCCTCCGGGTACAGGTCGCGGTAGTTCAGGCCCACCCCGCCCGGCGCATCCTCCCAGAACACCGACACCTGACCTTCGAACCGGAAGATCGATCCCCACACGTACGGCTTGCCGGCGAGGATCGCGGCGTCGTTGACGAGATAGCGGGTCGCGAAGTTGTCGGTGCCGTCGACGATGAGGTCGTACTCCCGGAAGATCTCGACCGCGTTGGTGGTGTCGAGGCGTACCGGGTGCAGACGAACCTCGACGGTGTCGTTGATGCCGACGATGGTCTCGCGGGCGCTCTCCCCCTTCGACCGGCCGACGTCGGCCTGTCCGTGGATGATCTGGCGCTGCAGATTGGAGCTGTCGACCTCGTCGAACTCGACGATGCCGATCGTGCCGACCCCGGCCGCGGCCAGATACAGCAGTGCCGGGGACCCGAGGCCGCCTGCGCCGATGAACAGCACCTTCGCGTTGCGGATCCGCTTCTGTCCGGTGACCCCCACATTCGGGATGATCAGGTGCCGGCTGTAGCGGGCCACATCCTCCCGCGTCAGTTCGGCGGCGGGTTCCACCAGCGGTGGCAGTGCGGTCACGACAGGCTCCTCGGCGCGCTCGACGGTACGACGCCCATTCTCACATCAGGCGCCGCGACGGGCCGGACGCCGGGTTCACCCGCGCGGGAACGGCCAGGGATTGAACCGGCAGATCAGCCCGTCCGCGGGTACGACTCCCCCGGGATCGACGCGGGCGATGTCGTCGTTCGCGACCCCGAACGTCTGCTGCATCATGATCGGCGCGAGGCCACCCTGGCTCCGGCACGGTTCGTGCGCGGCGAAGCCGATGGCGTGCCCGATCTCGTGGTTGATCTGATACTGCCGGTACGAGCCGATGTCGCCCTGGAAGGCGACCGCGCCGCGCACCCACCTGGCCTCGTTGAGCAGCACCCGCTCGGCGCCGGGGTTGAAACACGATCCCTCGAGGGGGATGTCGAAACCGCAGTACTGACGGATGCTCATCTGCGAGGTGAGCGAGACCCGGAAGTCGGGGTCGCCGGTGTCGACCCGCCGGAACGCGAAGTCGGGGCTGTTCGTCCAGCTCTTCGGGTTGGCGAGGGT
>NZ_JADZGH010000146.1:11658-42489 GCF_015865005.1 Rhodococcus sp. CX | reverse complement strand
GTCACGGTGAACGGCCCGCCGTCGGGAAGCTCGCCGGGTCCGGTGCCGGCCGGGAACAGGCCGTCCGGCTGCGGCACCTCGGCCACGGTGGCCTCGTCCGCAGCGACCGGGTCGTCGGATTGCGCCGGTACCGCGCGCACGGCGTCCCACACGACGAAGCCGGTGACGGCGACGAGGACAGGGATGGCGTAAGCCCGCCACCCGTAGGTCGAGACGAAGCGTCCCACCTTGGACTGCTTGCGGACGTCGCGATCCGGACGCGGACGCCGGGGCGGCCGATCCGCTCCTCCGACGGGGTCCCATTGCGCGCGCAAGGGCTGATGTGACGTCCGGTGCGATGGTGCTCCGGATGCCCGGTGTGGCGTCTGCGGGGCGTCGGGTGGGGCGCCTGCCGCTCGCAATCCTCCTCGGTCGGTCACGGGTGCCAGAATGTCACATCGCGCAAATTCGTCGGTGAAGTCGCTCCTCGGCCCGCTTGAAGTACCCGCCGCGGGGATACTCGTCGGTAGGGCGGTACGCACCCGCAAGGTGCCCTGCCTGTAACCTGCAAGGACGATCGACGTCGACAGTGGTGCCCATCACCTTGGCTCCGTCACTGCCGACGACTTGTGCAGATTTGGGAGCGACATGACCGAACTCGCCGACCGCACTTCCGGCCGGGGCAACACCTCAGGCACCGGAGCCAAGCGGGGCGCACGAATGCCTCGTGACGAACGTCGGGCCCAGCTTCTCGCCGCCGCGAGCGAGGTCTTCGTGACACGTGGCTACCACGCGGCCGGAATGGACGAGATCGCGGAATGCGCCGGCGTCAGCAAGCCGGTGCTCTACCAGCACTTCCCCGGCAAGCTCGAGTTGTACTGCGCGGTGCTGCAGAGCTACGTCGACATTCTCATCGCCAGTGTCCGCCAGGCGCTGCGTTCGACGACCGACAACCGTCAGCGCGTGCGCGCCGCGGTGCAGGCGTACTTCGACTTCGTCGACAACGACTCGCAGGGCTTCCGCCTCGTGTTCGAGTCGGATCTGATGGGTGAGCCGCAGGTCGCGCAGCGGGTCGAGCAGGCCACCGAAGCATGCGTGGATGCCGTGTTCGACCTGGTCAGCCACGATTCCGGTCTCGATCCCTATCGTGCGCGCATCCTTGCGGTCGGCCTCGTGGGCACCAGCCAGTTCACCGCGCGCTACTGGCTCGAGGCGGCCCGGCCGATCCCGAAGGAGGACGCGGTCGACACCACCGTCGCCCTGGCGTGGGGTGGTCTCAAGCACGTGCCGCTGCAGCCCGAGCTGCGGCTGCGCTGACAGCCGGGCCACCGACAGCAGCGACACCGGAAACGAGGAAGGGCCGGGGCGTCTCGCCCCGGCCCTTCGTTCGTCTCGCCCCGGTCAGCCGGCCGCGAACCCTACCTTGCGGATGTCGGCGGGGCCGATCTCCACGTACGTGATGCGCGATGCCTGGACGAGGAGCTTGCGGCCCTTCTCGTCGACGAGGGCGAGCACCCCGTCCTTACCGCCGGCCAGGGCGGTCGTCACCAGCGCCTCGACCTCGTCGGGCGTCTGGTCGCTGACCACGGTGAGTTCGCGCGGGCTGTCCGCGACACCGATCTTGACCTCCACGGTGGACCTCCGAAATCTCAGTGCTCTACAGCTGTCTCCGTCAGGTTAGTGCAGTCCGAGCACTGCCATCCGCTTGGCGTGCTCGACCTGCATGCGGTCGAACAACGCGGCGATGTTCGTCAGGTCGCCGGTGGCGGTGATGACCAGCTCGGCGAGATTCTCCTGCTGTGCCATCACGTACTGGGCCTGGGTGATCGCCTCACCGAGCAGCCGGCGTCCCCACAGCATCAGCCGGTCCTTCTCGAGGCTGCTCTTCTCGACCGCGGCGCGCACCTCGTGGATCACGAAGTCCGAGTGCCCGGTCTCGGCGAGGACCTCCCGGACGACCGAGGCGACCTCCGGTGCGAGGGTGCCGGCGATCTCGCGGTAGAAGTCGGCGGCGATGCCGTCGCCCACGTGCGCCTTGACCAGCGATTCGAGCCACGTCGACGGGGTGGTGCACGCGTGATAGGCGTCGAGGGACCGCCGGAACGGCTCCATCGCCGCGTAGATCTCGACGCCGCGGGCCTCGAGCGCCTCCTGCAGCGTCTCGAAGTGGCTCATCTCGGCGGCGGCCATGCTCGCCAGCGCGACGCGGCCGCGCAGGGTCGGGGACAGTTTCGCGTCCTCGGCGAGACGGTAGAACGCGGAGATCTCACCGTAGGCGAGGACCGCGAACAGGTCCGCGACACCCGGGTGATCGGCCGGAACCGGCGCCTGTGCGATGGTCGGTTCGGATGATGCTGCGGACGGCGACGTTTCGGCTCCCATGACGACAAAGCGTAGTACCGCGGGGTATCGTTCGCCGGAACCGGTACAATCGTCCTGGAAGACTGCGCTTCGAGCTGTCCAATGCGGCCCGCAGTCCTCAACGATGATGTGCGCGCACCCGACGCCGATCGCGCTCGCGTCTCGCCGAGCTGAACCGAACGCTCGCGCTGAGACGCTGAGTCGGTCGCCTTCTCCACCTCGTGCGTGCGTGCCGAGACCAGGAAGGCCAGACCCCTGAGCAAGATCACTGTCGACCACGAAGACGACGCCACCGAAACCACCGTTTCCGCACAACTCGATTCGACCCACGTCGCCCCCACCTTCGCGGAGTTGGGTGTGCGCGAGGAGATCGTCCGCGCCCTCGCCGAGCACGGCATCGAGCGCACCTTCGCCATCCAGGAGCTCACGCTCCCGCTGGCCCTCGCCGGCGACGACCTCATCGGCCAGGCCCGCACCGGCATGGGCAAGACCTTCGGCTTCGGCGTTCCGCTGCTGCATCGCGTCACCACCGAGGGTTCCGGAACCACCGCCCTCGACGGCACCCCGCGCGCCCTGGTGATCGTCCCGACCCGGGAGCTGTGCATCCAGGTCGCCGGCGACCTGGAGAACGCCTCGAAGTACCTGCCCGGCAGCGGCAAGAAGGGCCTCGAGGTCCTCGCGATCTACGGCGGCCGCCCGTACGAGCAGCAGATCGAGCAGCTGCAGAAGGGCGTCGACGTCGTCGTCGGCACCCCCGGCCGCCTGCTGGATCTCGCGAACCAGGGTCACCTGATCCTCGGCAAGATCGGCGTGCTCGTCATGGACGAGGCCGACGAGATGCTCGACCTCGGCTTCCTCCCCGACATCGAACGCATCCTGAACATGGTCCCCGACCGTCGTCAGACGATGCTGTTCTCGGCCACCATGCCGGGACCGATCATCACCCTCGCCCGCACGTTCCTGACGCAGCCGACGCACATCCGGGCCGAGGAGCCCGAGTCGTCGGCGGTGCACGAGCGCACCAACCAGCTCGTGTACCGGGCGCACGCCCTCGACAAGGCCGAGCTCGTCGCCCGTGTGCTGCAGGCCGAGGGCCGCGGCGCGACGATGATCTTCACCCGGACCAAGCGCACCGCCCAGAAGGTCGCCGACGACCTCGTCGAACGCGGCTTCGCATGCGGTGCCGTCCACGGCGACCTCGGCCAGATCGCCCGGGAGAAGGCTCTCGACAAGTTCCGCAACGGCAAGATCGACGTGCTCGTCGCCACCGATGTCGCCGCGCGCGGCATCGACATCGACGACGTCACGCACGTCATCAACTACCAGTGCCCCGAGGACGAGAAGACCTACGTCCACCGCATCGGCCGAACCGGTCGCGCCGGACGCACGGGTACCGCGATCACGCTCGTCGACTGGGACGACGTGCCGCGCTGGGAACTCATCGACAAGGCCCTCGACCTGGGCATGCCGGAGCCGGTCGAGACGTACTCGAGCTCGCCGCACCTGTACGAGGAGCTGAACATCCCCGAGGGCGCAACCGGCACGGTCCGCAAGGCCCGCACCGCGGCCACCGGCGAAGCGGCGGACGGCGAAGCGCGCCGCGAACGCCCGAAGCGCACCACCACGCGGGTGCGTCGTCGTACCCGCGGCGGCAGGCCCGTCACGCCCGAAGCCGGCACCCCGGATGTGGCCGCTCAGGACGCGTCCGCGCCGAGCACCGCCGCGGCACCAGCCGGTGCGGAAGGTGACGCCGCTCCCGCCCGCCGCCGTCGCCGGCGGCGTCGTGGCGGTTCGTCCTCCAACGCCACCGCAGCCACGCAGGACACGGTCTCGGCCTCGGCCGCCCAGTAGCCGCGGCCACGTGCTCGCTCCCGAGCGCCGCACGCGCACCGACCTGATCGTCGCAGCCGTACTCGCCGTCGCCGTCGTGGTGGCGGCGAGTGTGGTCTGGCTGCGATCCGATGCGCGCGGCACGACATCGATCACGTGGGACGGGCCGGTGACCGTCCCGGCCGCCGCGACCACGGTTCCGGCCACCCTCGGGGAGGTGTGGCGTGCCGCCAGCGCCGCCACCACGCGTCCGCTCGTGGTGGGTGGGACCGTCGCGACCGCCGACGGCGGCAGCGTCGTCGGTCGCGATCCGGAGACCGGCGCCCAGCGCTGGATCTACGAGCGGAACATGCCGCTGTGCGCGGCGACCGCCGCGTGGCAGACGGTCGTGGCCGTCTACCGGGACCGGCGGGGATGCAGCCAGGTCACCCAGTTGAACGCGGGCACCGGGGCGCGGGGCGCCCAACGGAGCAGCGACGCCGACGACGCGGTCGTCCTCGTCGACGCCGGCACCCACCTGATCTCCACGGGCGACACCCGCCTCGAGATGTGGCGCTCGGACCTGGTCCGCACCGTCGAGTACGGGCGCGTCGACGCACCGGTCAACCCGAACGCGCAGCCGCGGACCGGATGCACGCTGCTGTCCGCTGCCGCGAGCAACAACCGGCTCGCCGTCGTCGAGAACTGCCCGGGTGAGGACGCCGACCGGCTGACACTGCTCGATCCGGCGCCCGACGACAATCAGAAACCGGAAGAGTTCGCGTCGTCGGTGCTGGCCGACGCGGCCCAGGACCCGACCGGCTCCCCCGCACCCGGAACACGCGTCATCGCCGTCGCAGGCGACCGCACCGCCCTGTACCTGCCGCCCGGGTCCGGGGCCGGACCGCGCATCGAGGTCTTCGGAGAAGCCGGGCAGACCGTCGCCGAATATCCACTCCCCCGTCCGGCCACCGATGCCGCGACCGTCCCCGCCGAGACCCGGGACGGAATCGTCACGTGGTGGACCGGCGAGTCCACCATCGGTCTCGGAACGACGGATCTGGCGCCGCGCTGGACCGTGCCGGGCACTACCGGCTGGGGCGACTCGGTGGCCGTGGCGGTCGCGGGCAGCACCGTCCTCGAACAGCGCGGCGACGAGGTCGTCGCGCTGCGCTGAGGCCGGGCTGCCGCAGGTCGCGCTACCCGGGTTCGGGTTACTGGGGTTCGAACGTCACCCGCTCCTTGCCGGCCCAGTACCCGAGCAGGTTCTCGGCGAGCTCGCGATAGGCCTCCGCGCCCTTGTTCTTGCGGCCGGCGAGCACCGTCGCGCCGGACGCCGACGCCTCCGCGAACCGGACGGTCCGGGGAATGGGCGGCGCCAGCACCGGCATGTCGTACCGGTCCGCGACGTCGGCGAGCACGTCCCGGCTGTGCGTGGTGCGCGCGTCGTACAGCGTCGGGAGCGCCCCGAGCAGTTCCAGGTCGGGGTTGGTCACCTGCTTGACCTCGGAGACCGTGCGCAGCAACTGACCTACGCCGCGATGGGCGAGGGTCTCGCACTGCAGCGGCACGAGCACCGCCTCGGCGGCGGTGAGACCGTTGAGTGTCAGCACGCCGAGCGACGGCGGGCAGTCGATGATCACGACATCGAAGTTCGGAAGCAGCGGCGCCAGCGCCCGCTTCATTGTGAATTCCCGTCCCGGACGCATCAGCAGCAGCGCCTCGGCGCCCGCCAGATCGATCGTCGCGGGCAGCAGGCTCACCCCTTCGTCCGTGTCGAGCAGAACCTCCTTCGCCTCCGCGTCCCCGACGAGCACGTCGTGCACGGACCGTTCGAGCCGGTCCGGGTTGTGCCCGAGCGAGAACGTCAGACATCCCTGAGGATCGAGGTCGACGACGAGTACCCGCTGTCCCGCCCCTGCCAATGCCGCCCCCAGCGACGCGACGGTGGTCGTCTTCGCGACGCCACCCTTCTGATTTGCCACTGCAAGTACCGTTGTCACGCGTCGATCCTCGCGCACTTCGCGCCGGCACGCGACAATTGAGGCCACACCCCGCACATCCGAACCCCCGATTCGCCCGAAAAGGACGGCAGCCGACCGTGATCCGCCGCGCCCGCCCCGACGATGTCGATGCCGTCACCGGTCTCATCCACGGCCTCGCCGAGTACGAGAAGGCACCCGACGAATGCACCGTGGTGCCCGAGCAGATCCACACCGCGCTGTTCGGTCCCCACCCGGCGGCGTTCGCGCACGTCGCCGAGACCGACACCGGCGAGGTCGTCGGACTGGCCCTGTGGTTCCTGAACTTCTCCACCTGGGACGGCGTGCACGGGATCTACCTCGAGGACCTGTTCGTGCGTCCCGAGCACCGCGGGCACG
Organism: Rhodococcus sp. CX; assembly: GCF_015865005.1. Lineage (NCBI taxonomy): Bacteria > Bacillati > Actinomycetota > Actinomycetes > Mycobacteriales > Nocardiaceae > Rhodococcus > Rhodococcus sp. CX. The sequence continues at coordinate 35,959 of NZ_JADZGH010000146.1, read as the reverse complement.
GATACGGCCGCGCGCTGCTGGCTGCGCTGGCCGCCGAATGCGTCGAACACGGCTACAGCCGGCTCAGTTGGTCGGTGCTGGACTGGAACACCCCGTCGATCGGGTTCTACCGTGCGCTCGGCGCGGTGCCGCAGGACGAGTGGACCACCTTCCGGCTGACCGGCGACGCTCTCACCGCGCTGGGCGCGGAGGGCGGCAGCTAGCCGTCAGCGGCCGTCCGGGTCCGACCCGTGTTCGGCGTCGGGTGCGTACTCCTCCGCGAGCCAGGTCGTCGTCTGCGGTACGAACAACAGCACCAGCGCGGGCACGACGATCACCGACAACACGATGCCCAGCACCAGCTGGTGCGAGTCGGTCAGCAACGACCACGCCACCGGCAGCAGCAGCAACTGCGCGACGACCGCGACGGCCCTGCCCCAGCGCTTGCCGCGCAGCAGCGCGATCCCGGCGGCGAGCACACCGCCGAACAGGATGCCCAGCCACAACGCCAGTCCGTATCCGTTGGTGACGCTCTGGTCGTGGGTCCCGGACAGGGCACGCACGACCGAGAACACCGCGAACCCGATCGCGACGATTCCCTCGAGGACGACGAGGGAACCTGCGATGCGCACGGTCGACGGAACGCTGCTGCGGGGGGACTCGATGGGCACCCGGCCAGCGTAGTGGACCCGATCGCGACCACTTAGGCTGATGCTCCGTGCGCGCACTGCTGATCGTGAATCCCCATGCGACGACGACCACTCCCGCGGGCCGGGACCGGCTCGCACACGCGCTCGGGGGCGCCGTCGCACTCACCGTGGCGCACACGACACATCGCGGTCACGCCGCAGAACTGGCCCGCTCCGCCCACGCCGACGGCATGGACGTGATCGTCGCGCACGGCGGGGACGGCACCGTCAACGAGATCGTCAACGGCCTGCTGGGGTCCCCGTCCGACCCTGCGGATCCGACGTTGCCGCTGCTGGCCGTCGTGCCGGGCGGTTCCGCGAACGTGTTCGCGCGGTCGCTGGGAATGTCCGCCGACCCGATGGAGGCCACCGAGCAACTGCTCGGACTGCTCGCCGAGCGCACGCACCGCCGGATCGGGCTCGGTCACTGCGTGGGCCGCTGGTTCGTCTTCAACGCCGGACTGGGCCTCGATGCCCAGGTCTGTGAGGCGATCGACATCAGCCGGGACGGCGGCAAGAAGGTCACCACCGCCCGGTACGTGCGGCACGCGATCGCTCAGTTCTTCGCGTCCAAGCGCGCCGAGCCCGCCCTCACGGTCGAATTGCCGGACCGCGATCCGGTGTCCGGGGTCTATTACGCGTTCGTGTCGAATTCGAGCCCGTGGACGTTCCTGGACACGCGCCCGGTCCACACCAATCCGGGCACCTCGTTCGACACGGGTCTGGGCGTCTTCGCGATGCGCACGATGGCCGTGTTGCCGAGCCTGCGCGTCATCACACAGTTCCTTGCGCGGAACGGCGACCCCCGTTCGAAACATCTGTTGCGGGCCGACGACGTGGAACGGGTACGGGTGGTCTCCTCCCGGCCGATCGGTCTGCAGGTCGACGGCGACTACCTGGGCCTTCACGAGGAGGTCGAGTTCGTGTCGGTGCCCGCAATACTCGATGTGGTGGCTCCCGCGCGATGAATTCCAACAATGGGATTATGTGAATTGGGTTACATTTCCGCTGTCAAGGGTGTAAAAAGTTAGATCGGCAACATGCCTGAACACCGGTGGCGTGAGCTTGCCCACGGTCGGGGCGAATTCTATTGACTTCACGCTCGTTCGTGAAAGCATTCACAAGTAACCGCGCGGAAACACATGTCGGACGCGCGCACGAACTTGCAGCAACCAATCACCCCCGGTGCAGAGCACCTTCGAAGGAGAGTAGAAGCATGGACTGGCGCCACAAGGCAATCTGTCGCGACGAGGATCCGGAGCTGTTCTTCCCCGTGGGAAACAGCGGCCCGGCCATCGCGCAGATTGCTGATGCCAAGCTCGTGTGCAACCGCTGCCCGGTCGTCGCGGACTGCCTGTCCTGGGCCCTCGAGTCCGGTCAGGACGCCGGGGTCTGGGGTGGAATGAGCGAGGACGAGCGTCGCGCGCTCAAGCGTCGCAACGCCCGTACCCGCGCCCGCACCGCCGTCTAGACAGAGCACGGACGCCACCCTGCCTCACGGCGGGGCGGTCGTCGCAGGGCAAGAGGACAGCCCGGCACCATTTCGGGTGCCGGGCTTTTGTCTGCCCGCGGCAGGTCCGCGACCCGGGTACGCGGCGACTCCGGGTACGCAGCGCCCGAGAAGCGGTACGGACCCCCGGTCAGTTCACCGGCACCCGGCCCAGCGGCAGCCGCAGATGCGCGTCGGTGCCGCCCGACTCCCCCCGCTCGAGCCGCAGCGTCCCGCCGAGCTCTGCAGCGACCAGCGTCCGCACGATCTGCAACCCGAGCCGGTCGGCCTCCTCGAGCACGAAACCTTCCGGCAGGCCCTTGCCGTCGTCGTGGACGACCACGTCGAGCCACCGCGCCGAACGGTCCGCACGCAGCGTCACGGTCCCGTGCGCGCCCGGCTCGAATGCGTGCTCGACGGAGTTCTGCACCAGCTCGGTCAGCACCATGACGAGTGGGGTGGCCCGGTCCGCCGGGAACACGCCGAGACTGCCTTCGCGTCGCACCCGGATCTGGTTGCCCACCGTCGCGACGTCGATGACGATCGGGATCAACCGGTCGACGACATCGTCCAGGTCCACTTCCTCGTCGACGGACATCGACAGCGCCTCGTGCACCAGCGCGATCGACGTCACGCGTCGCACCGCCTCCCCGAGGGCCTGCTGGGCCTCGGCGTTCCCGGTGCGCCGCGCCTGCAGCCGCAGCAGCGCCGCGACCGTCTGCAGGTTGTTCTTCACCCGGTGATGGATCTCGCGGATCGTCGCGTCCTTGCTCAGCAACGCGCGGTCGCGACGCTTGACCTCGGTGACGTCGCGGATCACCACCGCCGCGCCCTCGAGTCGGCCGCCGGGTGCCAGAACCAGCGCCCGCAGCAACACCGTCGCACCGCGCGCCTCGATCTCCATGCGCTGACCGATACGGCCCTGCACGGCACCGCTGAGGTAGTCGGCGACGTCGCCGCTCTCGAACGGATCGGTGACCAGCGCCCTCGTCGTCTCGATCAGGTCCTGGCCGACCAGGTCGGAGTTCAGACCCATGCGGTGGTAGGCGGACAGAGCGTTGGGGCTCGCGTACACCACGCGCCCCTCACGGTCGAGACGGATGAACCCGTCACCGGCGCGCGGGCTCGACTTGGTGTCCGACCGGGACTCCGGCGTCGGGAACGTGCCCTCGCAGATCATCCGGTACAGCGCGTCGGCGCATTCCAGATAGGCAGTCTCGAGCGCACTCGTCGAACGACGGGACACGCGCGCGGCATCGCGGCTCAGCACCGCGATGACCTTGCCGTCCCAGCGCACCGGCACGGCCTGGCGGCGCAGCGGCACCGGGTCGTTCGGATCGACGTCCGCGACGACGATCTTTCCGCTCTCGAACGCCTTCCGGACGTACGGGTGCTCGTCCTCGGACACGATCGTCCCGACGGAGTCCTCGGGCAGCACGGTCGAGGCCGTGGTGGGCCGGCACTGGGCGACGCACACGATGTCGCTGGGTTCCGCATTGACCCACAGCAGCACGTCCGCGAACGACAGATCCGCGAGCAACTGCCATTCCCCGACGACGCGCTGGAGATGGTCCACCGCCGCACCCGGCAGGTCGGTGTGCTGGGCGAGCAGGGCACTGAGTGTGGACACCGGTTTCCCGCCGTTCAGGAGATGACTGCGATGAGATCGCCCGCCTGGATGACATCACCCACGGCGACATCGAGCGCGGTGACCGTGCCGGCGGACTCGGCGATGACCGGGATCTCCATCTTCATCGATTCGAGGATCACGAGGGTGTCGCCCACGTCGACGACGTCCCCCTTGCTCACCACCACCTCGAAGACGGTGGAAACCATCTCGGCGCGTACGTCTTCAGCCATCGAAACCCCAATCCGTGGACGTGACGGTGGACCTGCCGACAGGCCCACCCAACCACACGTGAAACACTGTAATGAACGAGAAAGGAGTCCCGACCATGGGTAAGCGAGGCCGCAAGAAGCGCAGCCGCAAGGGTAACGCCGCCAACCACGGTAAGCGTCCCAACGCCTGAGGCGTAGGCACAGACGTCGAAGGGGCCGGAAAGCACACGCTTTCCGGCCCCTTCGATGGTTCTCGGGCGGTTCGATCGGCCTTCGGCCGTCAGCCCTCCGTCTCGGTGCGCTTCACCACGACGTTCCGGCGGATCTCGATCATCAGGCGTTCCCGCAGCCCTTCGGGAGCGTGCTCGCCCCCGCACTTGCGGCTGAGCAACGATTTGATCTTCTCCTCGATGCCGTACGCCTCGAGGCACGGGCCGCACTCGTGCAGGTGATGCTCCAGCCGCGCGCGGGACGTCTCGTCGCACTCGGAGTCGAGCAGCAGGTACACGTCCGCGATCACCGCGGAGCAGTCGATCGGTTCGAATTCGGTCGGCTCGCTCACCGAGCTCCCCCCTTCTCGTTCGCGGTCTTCGTTTCTGCTGCCGCGGCGACGGCGGCGTCGACCGCGCCGTCCCGGTTGAATCCCCGTTCACGCGCCACGTCGGCGAGCAGGCCGCGCAGCTGCTTGCGTCCGCGATGCAGGCGCGACATCACCGTGCCGATGGGCGTGCCCATGATCTCGGCGATCTCCTTGTAGGGGAATCCTTCGACGTCGGCGTAGTACACAGCCATCCGGAACTCCTCGGGAAGTTCCTGCAGCGCCTGCTTGATCGCGTCGTCCGGCAGCGCGTCGAGGGCCTCGACCTCGGCCGACCGCAGACCGGTGGACATGTGTTCGGCGGTCGCGGCGAGCTGCCAGTCGGTGATCTCGTCCGTCGGATACTGCGCCGGTTGACGCTGCTTCTTGCGGTACGAGTTGATGTAGGTGTTCGTCAGGATCCGGTACAACCACGCCTTGAGGTTGGTGCCTTCCTTGAACGACGCGAACGCCGAGAACGCCTTGATGAACGTCTCCTGGACCAGATCCTCCGCGTCCGACGGGTTGCGGGTCATCCGCAGGGCCGCGCCGTAGAGCTGGTCCAGCATCGGCAGCGCGTCACGCTCGAACCGTTCGGCCAGCTCCGCACCTGACTCTTCGACCACACCGATCCCTTCACTTGCCGTATCCGTGAAGGCTACCGGCCGCGGTGGGCACAGCACAGGCACGCGGTACTCCGATCACTGTTCGATCACTGTTCGTCGTTCACGGTCGTCCCCCGACCGGGGGCGGCCACCCCGGATCAACAACGCGTCCGGGCGAGTTGTTCCCCGTGGCCGGCGCTGTCCTGGAACGTGCGGCCCTAGAGTGTCCGGCATGGCCTCGACCTCCACGCCCGCGACGAAACTGCTGACCCGGGAGAAGGTGTCGCACCGGGTTCACGAATACGACCACGACGCCCGCGCCGCGTCGTACGGCACCGAGGCCGTCGACGTGCTGGGCGAGCGGCTCGGCGTCGAGGCCGCGCAGATCTTCAAGACGCTGGTGGTGAAGCTGTCCGACGGCAAACTCGCGGTCGCGGTGATCCCGGTGCCGGCCAAGCTCTCCCTCAAGGCCGCGGCCGGGGCACTCGGTGGCGGTAAGGCGGTGATGGCCGAACGCGCCGACGCCGAACGCGCCACCGGGTACGTGCTCGGCGGGATCTCTCCGCTCGGCCAGCGCAGCCGGTTGCGCACGGTCGTCGATTCGTCCGCGCAGAATTGGGAGCAGGTGCTGTGCAGCGCGGGCCGCCGCGGGCTGGAAATCGAACTGGCGCCCGCCGATCTGATCCGGCTGACCGGCGCGGTCGTGGCCCCGATCACCGCAGGCCCGTAGCCCTTTCCCTGCCCGATCCTCCACCCGTCGCGACGGGTCGCGATCTCTGTGATGGTTGACACACCTTCGGGAATGAATGTACATTCACTCACAGTGAAGGGGCATTCATTCACATCGCGAAACACCCCGCGAACCCGAGCTGACGAGGAGTCACCATGTCCGGATTCGAAGACATCACCTACGAGGTCGAAGACCACGCCGCGATCATCACGATCAACCGCCCGGAGCGCTACAACGCCTTCCGCGGCAAGACGGTCGAAGAACTGATCAAGGCGTTCCGCTCCGCCTGGGCCGACAGCCGTGTCGCCGCGATCATCCTCACCGGCGCGGGCGAGAAGGCGTTCTGCACCGGAGGCGACGTCAAACAGCGCGCCGAGACCGGCGACTACGGCCCCACCGAGTCCGGCATGTTCGAAATCGGCAACCTGCACAAGCTGATTCGCGACGTCCCCAAGCCCGTCATCGCGGCGGTCAACGGCATCGCCGTCGGCGGCGGTCACGTCCTGCACGTCCTGTGCGACCTGACGATCGCCTCGGAGAACGCGAAGTTCGGCCAGGCCGGCCCGCGTGTCGGTTCGTTCGACGCCGGCTTCGGCTCCGCCTTCCTCGCCCGCGTCGTCGGAGAGAAGCGCGCCCGCGAGATCTGGTACCTGTGCCGCCAGTACGACGCCGCCACCGCCGAGCGCTGGGGTCTGGTGAATTGGGTTGTCCCGCAGGACAAGCTGCTCGAGGAGGCCAAGGCGATCGTCGCCGAGATCGCCGAGAAGAGCCCCACCGCGATCCGATTCCTCAAGCAGTCGTTCAACGCCGACACCGACCACCAGGCCGGGCTGAGCAATCTCGCGATGTCCGCACTCGACCTGTTCGGCAAGTCCGACGAAGGACTCGAGGGAGCCAAGGCCTTCGCGGAGAAGCGCCCCGCCGACTTCGCCAAGTACGTCAACGCCTGATCCGCCGGTCACACCCCTCGAAAGGACATTCCGCAATGGGCAACATCGCATTGGTGACCGGCGCCGGCTCCGGTATCGGCAAGGCCATCGCGCTGGCGTTCGCCGCGCAGGGCGACCGAGTGATCGCCGCCGACCTCGATCTCGCCGCCGCCGAAGCCACCGCCAAGGAGAACACCGAACTCATCACCGCTCTGCCGGTGGACATCTCGGTCCGCGCCCAGGTCGACGAACTGCGCGATCGGACCTTCGCCGAGGTAGGCGTCCCCAACGTCGTCGTCAACGCCGCCGGCTGGGACCGGACCGACCAATTCCTCAACGCGACACCGGAATTCGCGGAGAAGGTCGTAGCGATCAACTACCTCGGCCCGGTGCACGTCTGCAGCGCTTTCCTCCCCGGCATGATCGACGCGGGCAACGGGGGCCGCGTGATCAACCTCGCGTCCGACGCCGGCCGCGTCGGCAGCTCCGGCGAGTCCATCTACGCGGGCGCGAAAGGCGGCGTCATCGCCCTCACCAAGTCGCTCGCACGAGAGATGGCCCGCCACGGCATCTCCGTCAACTGCGTCTGCCCCGGCCCCACCGACACCCCGCTGTTCCAGGCGCAGGACGAGAAGCTCAAGGCAGCACTGATCAAAGCGATTCCGTTCCGCCGGCTCGCCCGGCCCGAGGAGGTCGCCGCGCCCGTCCTGTTCTTCGCATCGGAATCCGCGTCGTTCATCACCGGCCAGGTGATCAGCGTCAGCGGCGGCCTCACCATGGCCGGCTGAACCGGCAACCAGGAGGGACGGACACCATGACCGCGTCGTACAACGCCCGGGCCTACCGGGAGTACTTCGAGAACGATTTCACGTACCTCAACGGCTTCCGGCGCAACACCGGGCGGTTCGGGAACCGGATCGCCGTCAGCGATCCGGACACCGGACAGCAGTGGACCTACGCCCAGCTCGGTGCACGGGTGGACCGCATCGCGACCGGTCTCGCGGACGCCGGGGTGGTCGCCGGGGACGTCGTCGCCTACCAGCTGTTCAACGGTGTCGAATTCGCCGAGCTGTATCTCGCCACCCAGGCCGTGGGCGCGGTCGGGTCACCGGTGAACTACCGCCTCGCCGCCGGGGAGACGGCCTTCGTGCTGGACAAGAGCGCGCCGACGGTGTTCGTCTACGACACCGAACTCACCGACACGGTGCGCGAGGCGTTACGGCTCGCGCAGCACACCCCGAAGGTGATCGTGGCGGTCGGCGACGGCGACCCCGTCGAAGCGGACGGCGTCACCGTGATCCGCTACGGTCACCTGGCCGCCGACCGCGTGGCCCTGCCGCCGCTGCACCGCACGGTGTGGGACGAGACCACCCGCCTCTACACCTCCGGCACCACCGGAATGCCGAAGGGCGTGCCGCTCAACAGCATGATCGAGGTCTTCAGCGCGCACGACGTGATCATGCACTTCCCGCTGACCCCCGAGGACCGGACGCTCAACATGACGCCGTGGTTCCACCGCGGCGGCCTGTACTCCGGCGGCCCGAACCCGGTGTTCTACGTCGGCGGTGAGGTGGTGCCGCTGCGGACGTTCGACGCGGACCGGGTGCTCGATCTCGTCGCCGAGCGCGGACTGACGTTCCTCATCGGCGCCCCCACCAACCTCGCGATGCTCGCCACCGCCCAGGAGGCACGCCCGCGCGACCTGTCCAGCCTGCGCGGCATCGTGACGATGGGCGCCCCGCTCGAACGCGAAGCGGCGCTGCGCTACCAGCAGGTGCTCAACCCCCGGATCTTCAACGGCTACGGCAGCACCGAAGGGTTCTGGAACACCTTCCTGCGGCCGGCGGACCTGCCCGACCGGGCCGGCAGTGCGGGCCGCGCCTGCACCGACGACGACGTCCGCGTGGTCCGCGTGTACGCGGACCGGCTCGCGGATCCGGACGACGTGGTCGCCAAGGACGACGAGGACGTCGGTGAGATCATCGTCCGCTCCCCCAAGTGCGCCAACGCCTACTTCGACTCCCCCGATCAGGAGAAGGCGAAGTTCCACCGCGGATGGCTGCACATCGGCGACCTCGGCACGTGGGACGCCGACGAATTCGTCACCGTCGTCGGCCGCAAGGACGACATGCTCGTCTCCGGCGGGGAGAACGTCCACCCGGTGCAGGTCGAAGAAGCCCTCAACGCCCATCCCCAGGTGCGTGACTCGCTCGTCGTCGGCGTTCCCCACGACACGTGGGGCCGGATCGTCGTGGCCTACATCGTCGCCGAGGAACCCACCCTGACCGCCGATGCCCTCGACGCCCACTGCCGGGACCACCCGATGCTGTCGTCGTTCAAACGACCGCGCGCCTACCGCTTCGTCGAGTCGCTGCCGGTCAGCGCGACCGGCAAGAAACTCCACTACCGGGCGACCGACACCGCCGCCGGCGAGTACGCCGCCGGCCTGTTCACGACCCCCACGGCCTCGAAGATCGCCCGGTGAGCACCGCCGCACCCGGGCCAAGGACGGACACCATGAACGCACGACTGGAATACGACTCCGAACACCGGCAGTTCCGCGAGGTCGCCCGCGACTTCGTCCGGGACCGGATCACCCCGGTGCACGAGGACTGGGAACGGGCGTCGCGCCTCGACCGGTCCCTGTTCACCGACGCCGGCAAACTCGGGCTGCTCGGTTTCTCCGTCGACGAGAAGTACGGCGGCCCCGGCGTCGACGACTTCCGCTACAACGCCATCCTCATCGACGAAGTCAACCGCGCCGGGAACGCCGCCGCAGGCATCGCATTCTCCCTGCAGAACGACGTGGTCCTGCCCTATCTCACGGACATGACCGACGACGAGCAGAAGGCCCGATGGCTGCCCGGCGTCGTGACCGGCGAGACGGTGCTGGGCATCGCGATGACCGAGCCCGGCGCCGGCAGCGACCTGACCGGCATCCGCACCACCGCCGTCCGCGACGGCGACCACTACGTGGTCGACGGAGCCAAGACGTTCATCTCCAACGGACAGAACGGGGACCTGTTCGTCGTCGCGACCCGCACCTCGCCCGACCCGCACAACGGGCTGACGCTGCTCGTCGTCGAGGCCGACACCCCCGGGTTCTCCCGCGGACGCAACCTCGAGAAGATCGGCCTGCACGCCCAGGACACCAGCGAGCTGACCTTCACCGGCATGCGTGTGCCGGTCGCGAACCGGCTCGGCGAGGAGGGACAGGGCTTCCACCAGCTCGTGCACAACCTGCCGCAGGAACGACTCTCGCTGTCGATCGGCGCAGTCGCCGCCGCGGAGGGGGTGTTCGCGCAGACCGTCGAGTACGTCAAGGAACGCAAGGCGTTCGGCAAGCCGGTGGCCGGCTTCCAGAACACCCGGTTCGTGCTCGCGGAACTGGCCACCGAACTGGATCTGGCCCGCACCTTCCTCGAGGACTGCATCGCCGAGCACGTCGCCGGTGAGCTGTCCGCGGCCCGCGCGGCGCGGCTCAAGTGGTGGACGACCGAACTGCAGGTGCGCGTGGCGGACCGCTGCCTGCAACTGCACGGCGGCTACGGATACATGCGCGAATACGCGGTGTCCCGCGCGTTCGTCGACGCCCGCATCCAGACGATCTACGGCGGCACCACCGAGATCATGAAGACGATCGTCGCCAAGGACCTGGGCATCTGAGACTACCGGGCGAATTGCGTTCCGGAACAACACGATCCACCATCGGAAACGGAGAAGCCATGACTGTCCTCGTCGGACGCGAAGGCCACGTCGGCATCATCACCCTCGACCGTCCCGCCGTGAACGCGTTCGACGAGGAGCAGACCGCCGGATTCGCCGCGGCGGTCGCGGAACTCGGCGCCGACACCCACGTGCGGTCGCTGCTGATCCGCGGGGTGGGCCGGCACTTCTGCGGTGGAGCCGACATCGCGATGATGGACTCCTGGCGGACCGCCCCCGATCGCCGCGAACGTCTCGCCCGTTTCGCCGAGAGCCTCCAGGAAGCTCTGGAGACGCTGGCGGAGCTGCCGAAACCGTCGATCGCGGCGATCACCGGCGCCGCGACCGGCGGCGGCCTCGAACTGGCGCTGGCCTGCGACTTCCGCATCGCCGGCACGTCCTCCCGGATCGGCCTGCCCGAGGTCGGGCTCGGGCTGCTACCCGGCGCCGGCGGAACCCAGCGGCTGACCCGGATCGCCGGGCCCGCCGTCGCCACCCGGCTCGTCCTCGGCGCCGAACTCGTCGACGGAGCGGAGGCGCACCGGCTCGGGATCGTGCACTGGGTGGTCGACGGCGGTGTCGAGGAGGCTGCGATGCGGCACGCGCAGCGGCTCGCGGCACTGCCTCCGGCCGCCTACGGCGCGGCCAAGCGCTGCATCGCCGCCGCACGCGGCACCGACGGTTTCGCCACCGAGATCGACGAGATCGGCCGGCTCATCGAGACCGACGAGACGGCCCGGCTGCTCGAACGGTTCGTGACCGCCGCACGCTGACCGGGCCCATCCGCCCGATCGGTACTGTGAATCCACCCATCGGCGACGAGGAGCACCCACCATGACCACCCGAGACGACGCGCTGAACGTCGACGAGGCCGTGCGCGCCGTGCGCGCCCACTCGCGTCGCAAGCAGGTGCTCGAGGCCGCGGTGCGCCTGATGGAACAGACCGGATTCCACCAGATGTCGATGCAGGCCCTCGCCGACGAGGCGGGGGTCAGCGTCGGCCTGATCTACAAGTACTTCGGCGGCAAGGAGGACGTGCTCCTCGCGACCGTCACCTCGATCCTCGACGCCTTCCGCGACCAGCTGGAACCGGCGATGGACGCCGTCGGCGACGACCCGGTCGAGCGGTTGGCGGCGGGCATGCGGCGCTATCTCGAGGTCGTCGACACCAACCTCGACGCGGTGGTCCTGACCTACCGGGAGAGCCGCACGCTCGACAAGACGGGCCGGGAACGTATCAAGGAACTCGAGGTCGCCACTGCGGCACCGCTGCGCGCCACCCTCGAAACCGGCATCGCGTCCGGGGAGTTCAGCCCGGTCGACGTCGACCTCATCGTCTTCGACTTCATGCTCCTCGCCCACGGGTGGGCGCTGAAGCAGTGGCACTTCGGCCGGCACTACACACTCGACGAGTACACGACCCTGCAGATCCGGTTCGTGCTGAACTCGATCGTGCCCGCCGACCGTCGCGCGCGGTACCCGCACCTGCTCCGGCTGGCCTAGCGTCTACAAGAGAGCCATCTGCTCGCCGCTCCCGTCGTCGGGCACGAGCAGCTCGGGACCGTTGTTGCGCACGCTGTTGACCTTCGGGGAGACCCGGCGGACCGAGATCGCCGAGACCGCCTCGAGGCTCGGACGGATCAGGTCCGGATGCCCCAGGCTGTCCGGGTCCAGCCAGGCGTCCCACCGGTCCGGCGGCAGGATCAGCGGCATCCGCTCGTGGACGTTGCGCAACTGCGCGACCGAGTCGGCGGTGAGGATCGTGGTGCTGACCAGCGGCGCCGCGTCGGGAACCTTCGGGTCGCGCCACACCGCCCACAGGCCCGCCATGCAGATCCGCGAACCGTCCTCCGGGGACATGTAGTACGGCACCTTCGAGGTCTTCCCGTCCGGTGTCGGTTCGACCTGCCACTCGTACCAGCCGTCCATCGGCACCAGGCAGCGCTTGTACCGCAGCGACTGCGCGAACGACGGCTTCGTGGCCACCGACTCGGAGCGGGCATTGAACAGCGGCGCGCTTCTGCCGATCTCCTTCGCGAACGGCGGCACGAGACCCCACCGCATGCGACGGATCCGCCGCGTGACCGGCTCGTCCGGATTCTCGCGATCGTGCCGGGCGACGACGGTGAGCACCCGGGTCGTCGGGGCGACGTTGAAATTGACGGCGTCGAAGTCGGTGGTGCTGTCGCTACCGTCTCCTCCCCCGCCCGTCTCGTCGATCGCGTCGAGTTCCGCCCCGAGGGTCGCCGGGTCCGCCGTCGTCGCATACCTGCCGCACATAGGGCGAGTCTGACAGCCGGCTCCGACGACCACTTCCCCGCGTCGGACGCGCCGGGTGCACACCCGGCTGCGACGATGGGAGAAGATGGTCGGGTGAGTCTGTGGAGAGCCCCCCGAGCCGAGTCCCCCGTCGACGCGATCGTGACACTGCCCGGATCCAAGTCGATCACCAACCGCGCGCTGATCCTCGCCGCCCTCGCCGACGGTCCCTCGACGATCACCGGGGCCCTGCGCAGCCGCGACACCGACCTGATGATCGCTGCCCTGGGCGGACTGGGCACGACGATCACCGAGCGTGACGGCGGCACCACCCTCGACGTCGCTCCCGGCGACCTGCACGGCGGCGAGGTCGCCTGCGGGCTCGCCGGCACCGTCATGCGGTTCGTGCCGCCGCTCGCGGCACTCGCCGACGGGGACGTCTTCTTCGACGGCGACGAGCAGGCCAAGACCCGGCCGATGGGAACCGTCCTGGACGCCCTGCGTTCCCTCGGCGCCGACATCGACGGCGAGCGGCTGCCGTTCACCGTGCACGGCGCCGGCGCACTGCGCGGCGGAACCGTCACCATCGACGCGTCCGGGTCCTCGCAGTTCGTCAGCGGCCTGCTGCTGTCGGCCGCCCGCTACGACGAGGGCGTCACCGTCCGGCACAGCGGCGAGCCGGTGCCGTCGATGCCGCACATCGACATGACCGTCGAGATGCTGCGCGCCGCCGGTGTCGACGTCGACACCGCCGACGCGAACACATGGCGTGTGGCGCCGGGCCCGATCCGGGCGATCGACGTCGAGGTCGAACCGGACCTGTCGAACGCGACGCCCTTCCTCGCCGCCGCGGCCGTCACCGGCGGCGCGGTGTCGGTCCCGATGTGGCCGAAGTCGACCACGCAGGCCGGAGACGCGATCCGCGACATTCTCGAGCGGATGGGCGCGACCGTCACCTGGTCGGACGGCACCCTGACGGTGCGCGGCCCCGAGCGGCTCACCGGCATCGACATCGACCTGCACGACGTCGGGGAACTCGCCCCGACCGTCGCGGCCCTCGCCGCTCTCGCGACGACCCCGTCGCAGCTGCGCGGCATCGCGCACCTGCGCGGCCACGAGACCGACCGGCTCGCGGCGCTGGTGACCGAGATCGCCCGGCTCGGCGGATCGGCGACCGAAACCGAGGACGGACTGCGTATCGAACCGGCCACCCTGCACGGCGGCCAGTGGCAGTCCTACGCCGATCACCGCATGGCCACCGCCGGGGCGATCATCGGTCTCGTCGTCGACGACGTCGACGTCCACGACATCGGCACGACCTCCAAGACGCTGCCCGGATTCGAGTCGCTGTGGGCGGCGATGTTGACGGGAGCGCGCTCCTGAACCGGCGGCGCCGCCAGTACGACGAGTCCGACGTCCGGGTCCGCCCGGGCAAGGGCTCGCGGCCGCGCACCAAGGATCGACCCGCCCACCTCGACGCCGTCGAGGGCATGGTCGTCTCCGTCGACCGCGGTCGCTGGGGCGTGGTGCTCGGCGGCGACCCGAACCGCCCGATCGTGGCGATGCGCGCCCGCGAACTCGGCCGCACCCCGATCGTGGTCGGTGATCGCGTCGGCGTCGTCGGCGACCTGTCGGGCCGTCCTGACACGCTCGCGCGGATCGTGCGGGTCCACGACCGCGAGACGGTGCTGCGACGCACCGCCGACGACACCGATCCGTTCGAGCGGATCGTAGTCGCGAACGCGCAGCGGCTGCTCATCGTCGTCGCGCTCGCCGATCCGCCGCCGCGGACCGGTCTGGTCGAACGTGCGCTGGTCGCGGCCTATGCCGGCGGACTGACCCCCGTGCTGGGCCTGACGAAGTCCGATCTCGCCGACCCCGCCGAGTTCACCGCCCAGTTCGCGGATCTGGACCTGCCGGTGATGCTGGTCGGCAAGGACGACGACCTGACCGAGCTCACCGAGCTGATCACCGATTCGGTGACGGCGCTGATCGGGCACTCCGGCGTGGGCAAGTCGACGCTGGTCAACCGGCTGGTGCCGGACGCGGCCCGCGCGACCGGCGAGGTCTCCGGCGTCGGCAAGGGCCGGCACACCTCGACCCAATCGGTCGCTCTGCCGTTGCCCGGCGGCGGCTGGGTCGTCGACACCCCCGGCATCCGCTCGTTCGGGCTCGCGCACATCTCCGCGGAGAACGTCGTCGCCGCGTTCTCCGACCTGGCCGAGGCGGTGGAGGACTGCCCGCGCGGGTGCACCCACCTCGGCCCCCCGGCCGACCCGGAGTGCGCGCTCGACAACCTCGAGGGCAAGTCGTTGCGCCGCGCCCAGGCCGTGCGGGGACTGCTCACGGCGCTCACCGAGAACGAAGCCTGGTGACGCGGATCGGCCCCCGGCTCCGAAAAGGAGCCGGGGGCCGATCCGTAGCAGCAGAGTCGCTCAGCGCATCCCCAGGACGCGACGGACGAATCCGCGCTTGCGGGTCTTCTCGATCGCGGTGGCCAGTCCGACCCGGCGACCGGTGAGCGGATCGATCTCGGCCTTGCCGCCGAAACCGCGTTCCGATGCCGTCTCGGGAGCGGCGTCCCGGGTGTCCTTGAGGTACTTGTCGGGCAGCGACAGCTTCGCGATGGTGCGCCACGACTTCCAGTACTGCACCGCGAGCGGACCCGTGGTGTACGGAAGGTCGTACTTCTCGCACAGCGCCTTCACCCGGAGCGAGATCTCGTGGTACCGGTTGGACGGCAGGTCCGGGAAGATGTGGTGCTCGATCTGGTAGCTGAGGTTGCCGGTCATGAAGTCCATGACGCGGCCACCGGAGATGTTGGCCGAACCGAGCATCTGCCGCAGGTACCACTCGGCGCGCGTTTCGTTCTCGACGTCTGCCTTGGTGAACTTCTCGGCACCGTCCGGGAAGTGCCCGCAGAAGATCACGGCGTTGGTCCAGATGTTGCGCACGAAGTTCGCGGTCGCATTCGCGGTGAGCGTCGACTTCCAGGCCTTGCCGGTCAGCGCCGGGTGCACCACGTAGTCCTTGAGCGTCTGCTTGCCGAGCTTGACGAGCACCTCGCTACCGAGTTCCTTGGTGCGCTCGCGGTCGTCGCGACCCTGGATGACCTTGCCGAGCTCGAGCAGCTGGATCGCGATGCCGTACTGGAACAGCGACGCGAGGATCGCGTTGTAGGCGACGTTGCCGAGGTAGAACGGCTTCCAGCGCTGGTCGCGGGTCACGCGCAGCAGCCCGTATCCCACGTCGTCGTCCATGCCGAGGATGTTCGTGTACTTGTGGTGCAGGTAGTTGTGGGTCTGCTTCCAGTGCGCCGACGGATCGACGTTGTCCCACTCCCAGTTCGCCGAATGCACCTCGGGGTCGTTCATCCAGTCCCACTGCCCGTGCATCACGTTGTGCCCGAGCTCCATGTTCTCGATGATCTTCGAGAGCGAGAGCATGGCGGTGCCCAGGACCCACAGCGAGCGCTTGCGGGAACCGAAGAGCACTGCGCGCCCGCCGACTTCGAGTCCACGCTGGAGCCGGATCGTGTTGCGCACGTAGCGGGCGTCCCGCTCACCGCGCGCCTCCTCGATGTCGCGGCGGATGGCGTCGAGTTCGCGGCCGATGGCCTCGACGTCGGCCTCCGTCAGGTGCGCATACTCTTTGATGTCCGAAATGGCCATGCGGCTACCCTACCGTAAGTTACGGCTCCGTAGGTTAGCCGGATCCACGCTGTGAGGGGAATCACAATCAAGATCGTTTCGCGCGGCGAGCGGCGAGTTTCGCCTCCGCCTGGGCGCGCAACGCCGTCAGCAGACCCCGGCGCCGGCCCGTCACCGGATCCACCGCGAGCTCCGCGGCCCAGGCGCCCTGCACCCGCGAGAACTTGCGCTCGGACGAGGTCTCCGGGGCGTCGTCCGACGTGGCGCGCAGGAACCGGTCCGGCAACGCGAGCTTGTGGATGGTCCGCAACGCGAGCAGATACTGCCGGCCGAGCGAACCGGTCGTGTACGGAAGGTCGTATTTCGCGCACAGCGCGCGCACCCGGGCCGCGATCTCCGGATACCGATTGCTCGGCAGATCCGGGAACAGATGGTGCTCGATCTGGTAGCTCAGGTTCCCCGTCAGGAATCCCATCACCGGACCGCCGGAGATGTTCGCGCTGCCGAGCAGCTGCCGCAGATACCACTGCGCGTGCGTCTCGTTCTCGAACTGGTCGACGGTGAACTTCTCGGCCCCGTCCGGGAAGTGCCCGCAGAAGATCACCGCGTACGCCCACAGGTTCCGGACCAGGTTCGCGGTGAGATTCGCGGACAGCGTGCTGCGCCAGGCCGGGCCCGTCAACGCGGGGAACAACACCACGTCCTTGACGACCTGACGGGCCGCCTTGCGCGCAAAGTCCTTGTTGGGCTGCGAATTCCACTGCACGTGCGGAACCCCGTCGGCCTCCTTCTGCGCCGACAGGTCGTGCAGGGCGATGCCCCACTCGAAGGTCGCGGCGAGGATCACGTTCGCGATCGGCTGGAGCAGGTTGCGCGGCCGCCACGCCTCGTCGCGGGTCATCCGCAGGATCCCGAATCCCACGTCCTCGTCCATGCCGACGATGTTCGTGTACGTGTGGTGCGCGTAGTTGTGGGCACGCTTCCAGTGCGCCGACGGCCCCGTCTGATCCCACTCCCACGTGGAGTGGATCTCCGGGTCGTTCATCCAGTCCCACTGCCCGTGCATCACGTTGTGCCCGAGCTCCATGTTCTCGATGATCTTCGCGAGCGAGAGCATCCCGGCACCCAGCACCCACAACGGACGTCGGCGGGAGCCGAACAGCACCGCCCGCCCACTGAGCTCGAGCACCCGCTGCAGCCGGATCGTGTTGCGGATGTAGCGGGCGTCCCGCACCCCGCGCGAGTCCTCGACGTCACGGCGGATCGCGTCGAACTCACGACCCAGCGCTTCGATGTCCGAATCGCTGAGGTGCGCGAACGCGCGGATGTCGGTGATGGCCACTCAGGGTCCTTGCTGTGGAACGGGCGGTGGGCGTCAGGCGTCGAGAGTGCAGTCCCCGGCAGCCGCGGAAATGCAGGTCTGGACACGCTCACCCTCGGCGTGTTCCTGGCCGGACCGCAGATCGACGATGTGCCCCTTCTCGAGCGGGACCACACAAGTCTGACAGATCCCCATCCGGCATCCGAACGGCATCAGTGCGCCGACGCTCTCACCGGCCTCGAGCAATGTGGTCGCGCCGTCGACGGTGACGGTCTTGCCCGACTTCGCGAAGGTCACGGTGCCGCCGGAACCGGAGGTGTCGGCGCGGGTGACCGCGAACCGCTCGAGGTGCAGACGATCCTCGATGCCGGCCTTCTTCCAGAATGCCTCGATGTCGTCGAGCATCTGCTGCGGTCCGCACGCCCAGGTCTGACGCTCACGCCAGTCGGGGCAGACCTCGTCGAGCCGGTCCAGGGTGAACTTCCCCTGCGAGCGGGTGAGCTGGACGTGCGACCGGAACCGGTCGTGCGTGGCGTCGAACTTCTCGAGCTCGGCACGGAACATCACGTCGTCCGCGGTCGGCGCCGAGTGCACGTGCACGACGTCGGGCAGCTCGACGGCGCGGTCGACCGCGCGACGGTCGAGCGTGCGCAGCATCGACATGATCGGGGTGATCCCACTGCCGGCGGTGAGCATCAGGATCCGCTCCGGCGGCGGGTCGGGCAGCACGAAGTCGCCCTTCGGTGCCGCGAGCCGCACGATCGTGCCCGCGGGCACGCCGGTGACGAGGTGGCTCGACAGGAAGCCTTCCGGCATCGCCTTGACCGCGATCGAGATGAGCTTGTCGTTCCAGGTGGGCGACGATGTCAGCGAGTAGGACCGCCAGTGCCACCGGCCGTCGATGTGCAGGCCGATGCCGATGTACTGACCCGGGTTGTAGCCGAAGTCGAATCCCCAGCCGGGCTTGATGACGAGGGTTGCCGAATCCGTCGTCTCCGGGCGCACCTCGACGATGCGGCCACGCAGCTCACGCGCGGACCACAGCGGGTTGACCAGGTGCAGATAGTCGTCGGGCAGCAGCGGGGTCGTGAATCGCGCGACCGCGCCTCGTACGAGATTCGACACGGATCGCTCGGACGCCGAGACGTGCGCCGCGGGACGCTCGATCCACTCCTTCAAACCCATCGACCACTTCTCCTCACCCGGTATGCCTACGGTGCCGTAGGTTACCAGAAAGCTACGGTGGCGTAGGTTACGGACACGTGGTCGACAAACAGCTGGAACGGATCCGGAACTAGAGCAGTTCCAGAAGGAACGGCAACTCCTGCGGCGCATACCAGGCGAGCTGGTGGTCCTCCGCGTCGCCGAGCACGAACTCGGCTTCCTCGTCACCCATGTCCGCGGCGTCGATGACCTCGACGGCCCGCGCCACGTCCGCTTCGGCTCCTTCGAGGTCGACGTGCACCGACGCCACCGACTTCAGCGTGACGGGCGCGGCGAGGCGGACGACCGCATCGTCGAGATCCGGACGCGGGGTGGCCTCCTCGACGTCCGCGGCCACCACCACCCGACGCACCGGCAGATCCTTCGCCGACTCGTCGGTGGCCGATTCGTCGTCCACCCGTGCCGCCAGGAGCCGCAGCGAGGCCCGGGCGGCCTCCGCCATGGCGACCTCGGCGAGTTCGTCGTCGTCCCCGGACGTGTAGGCCTCGCGCAGCGCGGCCGTCACCGCGAACGCCGTGCGGTTCACCGCTTCGACCTCGCCGTCGGCCACCAGCCGCTGCAGCATGTCGATCGTGGCCGGCACGTAGACCCGCGTCTTGCCCTTACCTACTGGCATCCAACAACTCCTCGAGTGCTTCCTGGAGCAGCGACGTCAGGACCCCCACATCGGGCATCGCATCGCGGTCCGCGTTCAAACCGTAGTAGACGGACCCGTCGTAGGACGTCAGCGCAATGCTCAACGCCTGGTTCTTCAGCAGCGGCGACACCGGGTACATCTCCAGGACCGGTATGCCGGCCAGGTAGAGCGGGTGCTGCGGGCCGGGTGCGTTGGTGATCATCAGATTGAACATGCGCTGCGAGAAGCCGCTGGCCACCCGCACCCCCACCGCGTGCATGGTGGCCGGTGCGAAACCGGACAACCGGATCATGGCCTGCGCCGCGATGCGGCGGCGCTGCCGCGCGTAGGCCTCACCGGCGTGCGCGATGTGCGACAACCGCACCACCGCGTTCGGCTCCCCCACCGGCAGGTCGACGAGGAAGGTCGACACCTCCCCCTGCGGGTGCACCTGGATCGTCTCGGCACCGTCGGCGTCGTCGGCGTCCGCCGGATCCTGCGTGTACACCGACATCGGCACCATCGCGCGCACCACCGACGCCTCGGTCACCGGTTCGCCGCGCGAGAGCAGCCAATAGCGCAACGCCCCGGAGATCACCGCGAGCACGACGTCGTTGATGGTGCAGCCGTACCGGGAATGGATCTTGCGGTACAACTCCAGATCGGACCGCACCACCGCGAACCGGCGGCTGCGCGAGATCGATTCGTTGAGCGGGCTCTCCGGCGCCGACTGTGCGGCGGTCCGCGCCAGGCGCCCGACCACGTCGACGGCCTCGGTCGCCGTGGCGGCGAGGTTGCCCACGGCCGAACGCAGCAGCGCGATGCCCTCTCCCGGTCGCGCGACCAGGTCGGCGAGCGCACCGACCACGAGCGCGGTGTCCGACGGTTCCTGCTCCGGCATCCACAGCTCTTCGGGCACCTGCCGGGGTTCGACATCGGAATCGAAGAGAACCTGCCCGATGTCCAGCGCGTCCTCACCGTCGACGAGCGCCGAATGCGACTTCGTGAACAGCGCACACCGGCTTCCCTCGAGCCCCTCGACGAGGTACATCTCCCACAGCGGGCGGGTCCGGTCCAGCGGACGCGATATCAGCCGCGCCAGCAGATCGTGCAACTGGTCGTCCGATCCGGGGCGGGGCAGCGCCGAACGGCGCACGTGGTAGGCGATGTCGAAGTCGCGGTCGTCCACCCACACCGGCCGCGCCAGTCCCAGCGCCACCTCCCGCACCTTCTGCCGATACCGCGGTACCTCCGAGATACGGCGTTCCACGAGCTGCAGCAGCGTCTCGAAGTCCAAGCCGCCCTCCGGTTCGGAGAGGATCGCCAGCGACCCGATGTGCATCGGCGTGTTCGTCGTCTCCAGGAAGTAGAACGATGCGTCCTGCGCGGTCATGCGGGTCGTCATCTGCGAGTGTCCCCCTCACCCCGGTCCGTGACCGTGTCCCCTGCCGCCGAGGTCTCAGGCGCCGAGGTCACGGGCGCCTCGTCGGCGCTCAGCTCGAAGAGTACGGTCAGTTCTGCCACAACGGCATCCGGACACTCGTGGTGCACTCCCACCATCCCGGTGGCGGCCGCTGCGCGCACGTTCACGACGAGGTCGTCGACGAAGACGCACTGCGCCGGTTCCAGTCCCAGTCGCTGCGCCACCAGCAGATAACTCCGCGGGTCGGGTTTGGCCACGCCCACGTCACCGGAGAGCACCACCTCGTCGACGAAGCGCCCACCGCCGAGCTCGCGCAGCCGGTCCGCTCCGGGCCCACCCGGGTCGTTGCTGAGGATCGCCGTCCGCACACCTCGTCCGCGCAACGCGGCCACCACGCCTGCGAGCGCACGCCCGTCCGTGCCGGGTCCCGCGAGCACCCCACCGAAATCCAAGACCAATCCCCGCACGTATCCACCCTAGAGTTCGTGCGCCGGTCTCTGCGACAGGAGCGTCCCGGCGGGCACGGAGTGTCTCGACGGGCACACGCGCCGCAGCTGTGGCACGATGACCGCGGCTCCGTCCTCTCCCGGGGTCGACCCGTGCACCGTCGCGGGTCGCGACCGTCACGCACGTCACCAGGGAGATGCATGTCCGAAAACCCCGGGATCCGCCACGTCCTGCGGATCCCTCCGTACGAGCCACCCGCCCGGCACAACTGCGATCGGCCCCGCCGGTACGCGACGCGGCGCACCACCACGCACGACGGCAGATCACCCCGCCCGGCCCGGTCGGGGCCGGCCACTCCTCCGCACACAGCGGCAATCGATCCGACGGCGAGCGCATTCGCCGAACGCGCGGTGCGGCTGGTGCTCGAAGTTCTCGACCGGCGGCGGCCGGAGACGCAACTGGAGACGGTGCTCGATCCCGTCCTGCGCGACGCGATGGCGCCCGCACGGTCGGCATCCCCGGGTGCGGGCAGTGCGACGTTGCTGCGCACCCGCTTGCGTGCCGTCGACGCCGATACCGCGGAACTGTTCGGTTCCTACACGCGTGGCCATCGCGTTCTCGCGCTGGCCGGTCGCATCAGCCGGGTCGCGCCATCGCGCCGGGCCCCGCACGGCTGGCTCATCACCTCGCTGTGGCTGGGCTGATCCGGCGCGACGACCGACGGCCGACGATCGGCGTTCAGCGGCGGCGGGAACCGCCCTTGGCGTCCTTGCGGGCGGCCGCGCGACGCTCCTTGCGGCTGCCGGCCTGCGCTGCCGCGGCGGCCCCGCCGGTGCGGCTGACCTGCGCGCTGCCGTCCTCGGCGGGACCCGAGTAGGTCAGGCGCTGCTGCCGGCCCCCGTCGTCGAGGCCTTTCGCACGCAGCGGGGCCGGGGCGGGAGCAGGTGCCGGAGCCGGGGTCGGCTTGGTCAGCGACGGCGCGTTCTGCGCGGCCGTGGCGGCGGAGGCCGCCGTCACGCTGACCCCGCCCGCTGCCGGTGCCTGCGGCTGCGCCGCTTCGACCTGCAGGTTGAACAGGAACCCGACCGACTCCTCCTTGAGCGCGTCGAGCATGCCGGTGAACATGTCGAAGCCCTCGCGCTGGTACTCCACCAGCGGGTCGCGCTGCGCCATCGCGCGCAGCCCGATGCCTTCCTTGAGGTAGTCCATCTCGTAGAGGTGCTCGCGCCACTTGCGGTCGAGCACCGACAGCAGGACACGACGCTCGAGTTCGCGCATCGCGCCCTCACCCGCGATGCTCTCGATCTCGGCCTCACGCCGCGCGTACGCCTTCTCCGCGTCCTCGAGCAGGATCTCCCGCAGCTCGTCACGGCCGAGGTCCTCGTTCGCCGCGACCAGTTCCTTGTAGTCGACCCCGACGGGGTAGAGCGTCCGGAGGGCGGTCCACAACTGCTCGAGATCCCAGTCCTCGACGTAGCCCTCGGAGGTGGCGCCGTCGACGTAGGCGGTGACCACGTCGCGGATCATCGACTCGATCTGACCCTCGAGGTTCTCTCCGCGCAGGATCCGGCGGCGCTCGTCGTAGATGACGGTGCGCTGCTGGTTCATCACCTCGTCGTACTTGAGGACGTTCTTGCGGATCTCGAAGTTCTGCTGCTCGACCTGCGTCTGGGCGCTCTTGATGGCCTTCGAGACCATCTTCGCCTCGATCGGCACGTCGTCGGGCAGGTTGAGCCGCGTCATGATCGATTCGAGCGCGGCGCCGTTGAAGCGGCGCATCAGCTCGTCACCGAGCGAGAGGTAGAACCGGGACTCGCCGGGATCGCCCTGACGTCCGGAACGGCCGCGGAGCTGGTTGTCGATACGCCGGGACTCGTGCCGTTCGGTGCCGAGCACGTACAGGCCGCCTGCCGCCTTGACCTTCTCGGCGTCCGCCTTGACCTCGGCCTTGATCTTCTCGAGGGTGTCGTCCCACGCGGCCTCGTATTCCTCGGGCGTGTGCACGGGATCCAGGCCGCCGCGACGCAGCGCGATGTCGGCGAGAATGTCCGGGTTGCCGCCGAGCACGATGTCGGTACCGCGACCGGCCATGTTCGTCGCGACGGTCACCGCACCGGAGCGTCCGGCCTCGGCGATGATCTGCGCTTCCTGCTCGTGGAACTTCGCGTTGAGCACGCTGTGGACGACGCCGCGCCTGGTCAGCTGCCGCGACAGGTACTCCGAACGCTCGACGCTGGTGGTACCGATGAGGACCGGCTGGCCCTTCTGGTGCCGCTCGACCACGTCGTCGACGACGGCTGCGAACTTCGCTTCCTCCGTCTTGTAGATCAGGTCGCCCTGGTCGACGCGGATCATCTCCCGGTTCGTCGGGATGGGGATGACGCCGAGGCCGTAGATCTGGTGCAGCTCGGCTGCCTCGGTCTCGGCGGTACCCGTCATACCCGAGAGCTTGTCGTAGAGACGGAAGTAGTTCTGCAGCGTGATCGTGGCGAGGGTCTGGTTCTCGGCCTTGATCTCGACCTTCTCCTTGGCCTCGATCGCCTGGTGCATGCCCTCGTTGTAGCGGCGGCCCGTCAGCACGCGGCCGGTGAACTCGTCGACGATGACGACCTCGCCGTCGCGGACGATGTAGTCCTTGTCCTTGGTGTAGAGCTCCTTGGCCTTGATGGCGTTGTTGAGGTAGCTCACCAGCGGCGAGTTCGCGGCCTCGTACAGGTTGTCGATGCCGAGCTGGTCCTCGACGAACTCGACGCCCGCCTCGTGGACACCGACGGTCCGCTTGCGGATGTCGATCTCGTAGTGGGTCTCCGGTTGGAGCA
>NZ_JADZGH010000146.1:0-11493 GCF_015865005.1 Rhodococcus sp. CX | reverse complement strand
CGCGCAGGTAGTCGAAGCCGAACTCGTTGTTCGTGCCGTACGTGATGTCCGCGGCGTAGGCCGCACGGCGCTGCGCGGGGGTGAGCCCCGACAGAATCACGTCGGTGCTCAGGCCGAGGGAGCGGTGCACGCGGCCCATCCACTCGGAGTCGCGCTTGGCGAGGTAGTCGTTCACGGTCACGACGTGCACACCGTCGCCGGACAGGGCGTTGAGGTAGGCCGGCAGCACACAGGTGAGGGTCTTGCCCTCACCGGTCTTCATCTCGGCGATGTTGCCGAAGTGCAGCGCCGCGCCACCCATGATCTGCACCGTGTAGTGCTTCTGTCCGAGAACTCGCCAGGAGGCCTCACGGGCCACGGCGAACGCCTCCGGCAGCAGGTCGTCGAGGGTTTCCCCGTCCGCGTACCGCTTGCGGAACTCGTCCGTCTTGGCGCGCAGTTCCGCGTCGGTGAGCGCCTCGAACTCCGGCGACAGGGATTCGACGTGCTCGGCGATGTGCTTCAGTCGCTTGACCATGCGACCTTCACCGATCCGGAGCAGCTTCGTCAGCGACAGCACTGGGTGTTCGTCCTCAATCTCGGGTTCGTGCACGGACAAGAAAATCCGGCCGAGGGCCTCGTCGGTCCCCGGCCGGATTCCATGGTAGGCGTTCGGCCGGAGCGGTCGCAATCGCAACCGCTCCGACCGGGCATTCAGACCAGGCTGATCAGGCCGTAGTCGAACGCGTGCCGACGGTAGACGACCGACGGCCTGTCCGTTTCCTTGTCGTGGAACAGGTAGAAGTCGTGGCCGACCAGTTCCATCTCGTACAGGGCGTCGTCGACGGTCATCGGCTCGGCCTTGTGCTCCTTCGTCCGGACGATCCGGCCGGGACCGGACTTGTCTTCCGCTTCGAATTCCTGCGCCAGATCCCGCGAGATGCCGAGCGAATCGTCCTGAGCGAGCGCCGCAGTGGCGGCGGCAACGGAAACGGGAGTCTTGTCACCGTAGGAGACCTTGCGACGCTCCTTGGTACGCCGCAGACGGGATTCGAGTTTGTCGGTAACCGACTCGAAGGCCGCGTAGAAGCTGTCGGCGGACGCCTCGGCACGGACGACCGGGCCCTTGCCCCGGGCGGTGATCTCGACGCGCTGACAACTCTTCATCTGACGGCGGTTGCGCTCGTGCTGCAGTTCGACATCGAACAGGAAAATGGTCGGATCGAATCGCTCCAATCGGGCGAGTTTCTCGGACACGTAGATCCGGAAGTGGTCCGGAACCTCGACGTTGCGTCCCTTGACGACGATGTCAGCCTTGGGGCCGGCGGCTTCGCCATCGAGACCTGCAGCGGAAACCTTGGACTTCGAAGGGGTCGTCACTCGTACCTCCCGAGTACGGCCGGTGCAGCCCGCGCACCGGCATGTTCGATGAGCGCATCAGCGCTCCGCCCGGAACCGGCGGATCGAACGTTTCCACCCGTCTACCAGTGTTTTCCGGGTCTGAGGGCGACGGTAGTACGTAACCTCCGCGAGTGCCACCGTTCCGCTGAATTTCACTCGCGCACACTTACGCGGCAGCAATCACAAGCACTCCCCGTGGACAGAAGCCGGCTGCCGTGAGCACTCGCACGGACTCCGCCGCGGTCGTGCCGGTGGTCGTCACGTCGTCCACGACGAGCACCGGGAACCCGCGCGGCACGCCGCTTCCCCGGCGCAGCCGCACCCGTCCGGCGAGGTTCCGGTGCCGCTGCGCGGCGGACAGTCCCACGGAGTCCCGGACCCCCCGAGCGGTCTCGAGGATCGGCATCACACGCAACGCGCGATCGTGCGCCGCAGCGGCGCGCACGGCCCGCGTGACCGGGTCGCCGCCCCGGGCTCGCGCCGCCCGCGCCCGGGTCGGCGCGGGCACCACGCCCAACGGCCCGGCCGGAAGCTCACCCCACCGGCGCAGCCGCACGATCGCCGCCCCCAGTGCCACCCCCAGCGGCTCCGCGAGGTCGCGACGACCCTGCTCCTTCGCGGCGATCACCGCGCGCCGGTGGGCACCCCGGTACGACCCGAGCGCCCAGACGGGAACACCCGGATCGACACGCGGCCGTACGGTCGCGGGCGCATCGGCGAGGTCGCGGGCGCAGTGACGGCACCATCGGACGCCGGGCCGGCCGCAGCCGCCGCAATCCACCGGCAGCACGAGATCCAGCAAGACGTGCAACATGCGGCGCACTGTGCCCTATGGCACCGACAGGCGCAGTGCCCTATGGCACCGACAGACGCAGTGCCCTACGGCACCGACAGGCGCTCAGCCGGGCAGCACCGGAATCGCGGTCAGTCCCGCCAGGCCCGGAACCTCACGCCAGTAGCGGTCGCCGGCGGGATCACTGTTGTTGAGCTGGAACACCGCGCGTGAATCGGCCACGAACTCGGTGGTCGTCGACGCCTCGACGGCACCCACCGGCGGGGTCAGATTGCGGCTGGGCAGCGCGTCCATCCGGGAACCGTCCACGGCGACCTGGACGACGGGGATGTCGGACGCCGCCCGCGCCACGACCACCGTGTCCGAGGTACTCCAGTCGAGCGAGAGAGCGGGACTACCGAGCCCGATGGCGATCTCGCGCGGAGAGGTCAGCGCGAACTCGCCGTTCGGGTACTGCACCACGATCGCCGTGTACACCCGGCCGTCGACGATGAGCGCCGCGCGGACACCGTCCCTCGACAGACGCAACTCGGTGATCCGGTCGCCCAACTCCAGGATGGCGCCCGCCTCGACCGGAACCACCGTCACCCGTCCGGTACCGGGTTCCCGGATCGCCCGCACGACGGAGGTGCCACCCACGACCGCCCACACGGAGTTGTCGTCGACCGACCACGACGGTCTGCTGATCGAGCTGCCTTCCGCCGCATGCACCGCTGCCCCGTCCCCGTACCCGCCGATCATCAGCTCGGCGGCGGGTTCCGGCTCTGGCCGTCCGGTTCCGAGGACACCGGCCACGAGCTGTCCGTCGTGCGAGATCGCGACGGACTGCAGGCCGGTGGTGCTGCCGAAGAAGCCGGGCACGGGCGTGACACCCGTCTCGGCGACGGCGACCAGCCCACCGCCACGCACCGCATGCAGGCCGATGGTCGCGCTCGAGGTGGCGAGCGGATTCGTCGACGCCACGTCCGCGGTGGTCCAGCCGTTCGGGAACCGTTCGTCGAGCGGTTGCCCGTCCGCGAGCAACACGTACGGACCGGAGATCTCGGCGTTCGCCAGCGTCCAGATCACCTGGGCCGCGAGAAGCTCCCGGTCCTGCTTGGCCAGCCCGGTCGCGCCCTGGAAGTCCACCCGGATGCCGCCGAGTCCGACACCGACCTGCGCGGTGCGACCGTCCGCCTTGGTGATGGGACCGATGACGTCGACGTCGTGGAGGAGGTTGCGCACGGCCGGCTCCAGCGACGGCTTCGGGCCCTCCACCAGCAGCTCGATGAGCTGGGAGGCGGTCTGTTCCTGGGTGCCGGCGATCCAGCGGGGATCGGGCACGACCGTCTGCCCGGAGGGGTCGACGAAGAACAGCGAGCGTCGCTGGTAGGTGTTGAGGAACTGCGGCCGGTCCATCACGACGCCGGGCGGCAGATCGTCGATCCGCCATTCGCCGTCGGACCGCACGAGGGTGACCTTCTCCTCGAAGGGACCCTGGTCCGCGCGGTAGACGCCGCCCTCCTCGAGGAAGCCGACGCGGGTCGCCCGGATCACGTAGGTGGCACGGTCGCCGCTGCGCGATTCCGGCAGCACGTCGACCTTCTCGACGATCGTGGCGCTGGCCGCGTCGTCCCAGCGACTCGTCATCTCGGGGGTGAGGTACTGGCGCGCCGCCTGGTGCCTGTTGGTGGGGTCCGTGCTCGCGAGGAGGAAGTCGCGCAGCAGCAGATCCGGCTCGCGCCCGGGCGCGGGCGCGGCGACCTCCGTGGTCGCGGGGGGACGGGCGATGGTGCCGATCGCCTGCGGGGACGACGAATCCGGCAGGCTCGCACAGCCGGAGACCCCGAGCAGGAGCGCCAGCAGCAGAACCGGCCCGGCGACGCGCCGCGACAGCGAACTGCTCACGGGGTCGCTCCCTCGGGCGGGACGGATTCCACGACCGTCGGCGCTGCGCCCTCGGCGGCGGGGGGCGTCTTGCCCTGCACCGCGTGCCCGTTCGTCGGCACGAGCGGCAGTGGACTGCGTCCCACCTTGCGTCCGAGCTCGCGCGGCAGCGTCAGCCGGAAGCACGCACCCTTCCCGGGCTCGCCCCAGGCCTCGAGCTTGCCCTTGTGCAGGTTCGCGTCCTCCACGCTGATCGCCAGTCCCAGACCTGTGCCGCCGGACCGTCGCACCCGGGACGGGTCGGAGCGCCAGAACCGGTTGAACACGAGCTTCTCCTCCCCCGGCCGCAGGCCGATGCCCTGGTCGCGGACGACGAACGCCGCCGCGGCGTCGTCGGCGCGCAGCCGCAGCAGGATCGGCTTGCCCTCACCGTGATCGATCGCGTTGGCGAGCAGGTTCCGCAGGATGCGTTCGACGCGCCGGGGATCGACCTCGGCCATGACCGGCTCGTTCGGCAGATCCACGATGAGTTCGGTTCCTGTCTCGCGGGCCAGGTGCCGGACCGTGGACACCGCTGCCCGCGCGCACATCCGCAGATCGAGTTGCTCGGCGGCGAGTTCGGCGACACCGGCGTCGTGCCGGCTGATCTCGAGCAGGTCGCCGAGCAGGCTCTCGAACCGGTCGAGTTCGGCGACCAGCAGTTCGGAGGCGCGTTTCAGCGACGGATCGAGTTCGTCGCTGCCGTCGTGGATCAGGTCCGCCGCCATCCGCACGGTCGTCAGCGGGGTCCGTAGTTCGTGGCTGACGTCCGAGGTGAACCGCTTCTGCAGGTTGCCGTACTCCTCGAGCTGGGTGATCTGTCGCGACAGGCTCTCGGCCATCTCGTTGAACGACATCGCCAGCCGGGCCATGTCGTCCTCGCCGCGCACCGGCATGCGTTCCTTGAGGCGGCCGTCGGCGAAGCGCACCGCGATCCGCGACGCGGATCGGATGGGCAGCACCACCTGACGGGCGACGATCATCGAGATGGCGGCGAGCAGCACCAGCAGGACCAGCGCACCGACGAGCAGGGTGCCGCGCACGAGCGCGAGGGTGCTCTCCTCTCCCGCCAGCGGGAACACCAGGTACAGCTCGAGCGTGCCGATGTTCGACGACGTCGGGCTGCCGACGATCAGCGCCGGGCCGGAGTAGCCGTCGGGGTCGTCGACGGTCGCGAACTGGTAGGCGATCTGGCCGTTCTGCACGAAGGCGCGCAGGTTCTGCGGGATCTGATCGGCGGGGCCGCTCGACGTCGGTGCGCGCGGCCCGTCGCCGGGAACGATGAGCACCGGATCGAAGGTACCCGCGACACCGGTGTCCTGACCGGCGTCGCTGCCACGGTTCGTGAGCGTGGCCCGGGCGCTGTCGAGCCGGACACTCAGCGATCCGGTGTCGTCGGCGCCGGCCAGCTGGCCTTCGACGAGCGCCCGGGATCGCTCCATCTCCTCGGTGGCCGCGTTGATCTTCACTTCGAGCAGACGATCGGTGATCTGGCTGGTCAGCACCACGCCGAGCACCAGCATCACCACCAGCGACAGTGTCAGGGTGGACACCACGACCCGCAGCTGGAGCGACCGGCGCCACGTGTGGGTGAGCCAGCTGCTCAGCGAACGGGACCACCTCAGCAGCGGCAGAGTCCTACGAGTGATCCGCCGCCGCAGTCGGTAAGCACGGATCACGGCGGTCCGGCCTTGTAGCCGACGCCGCGCACCGTCAGCACGACCTCGGGATTCTCGGGATCCTTCTCGACCTTCGCGCGGAGCCGCTGCACGTGCACGTTGACGAGGCGCGTGTCCGCGGCGTGGCGGTAACCCCAGACCTGTTCGAGCAGCACCTCACGAGTGAACACCTGCCGCGGTTTGCGGGCCAGTGCCACCAGCAGGTCGAACTCGAGCGGGGTGAGAGAGATGAGTTCCTCGCCGCGGCTGACCTTGTGCGCCGGGACGTCGATGGTGATCTCACCGATCGACAGCATCTCGGCGGGTTCCTGCTCGGTCCGACGCAACCGTGCCCGCACGCGGGCGACGAGTTCCTTCGGCTTGAACGGCTTGACGATGTAGTCGTCGGCGCCCGATTCGAGCCCGAGCACAACATCGACCGTGTCCGACTTGGCCGTGAGCATGACGATCGGCACACCCGAATCGGCCCGCAGCACGCGGCACACGTCGATGCCGTTCATGCCGGGCAGCATCAGGTCGAGCAGAACGAGGTCGGGCCGGATCTCGCGCACGGCACCGAGTGCCTGTGTGCCGTCCCCGACCACAAAAGGTTCGAAACCTTCGCCCCGCAGGACGATCGTGAGCATCTCGGCCAGCGCGGTGTCGTCGTCGACGACGAGAATCCTCGGCTTCATACCGTCTATCGTGTCACTCCTTCACCGTGCTGAAGCTGATTTGAGATCTGCGCGGCGAGTTGTACCGGATCGGTGTCGGGTCCGGCGACCATCCACGGCGACATCCAGTTCTGTTGCACCAACTGGTCGTACACCTCACCGGTACGGATCTGGAGGTCCCCGTCGCGTTCGTACGCGTCCCGGTCGCGGGTCGCGTCGGCGGTGGCGCGGTCCCGCGCCCGCTGTGCCGCGAGCTCGACGGGAACCTTCAGCAACAACTGCAGATCGGGCACCGGCAATCCGAACCGGTCGAACTCGATCTCGCGCACCCACTCGGCCGCCGGTCCCGAAGCTCCCTCGTGCCTGCGGGCCGCGGTGTACGCGACGTTCGACGCCACGTAACGATCCAGCAGCACGATGTCGTTGTCGGCCAGGAGTTTCCGCAACTCGTCGGCCGCGTCGCGACGGTCGAGCGCCCACAGCAGGGCCATCGCCTCGACGCTCGACGCCGTGTCCCCGTGACGGCCCCGCAGGGCCTCGGCGCCGAGATCGGCGTGCACGGACTGCCCGTAGCGCGGAAATGCGAGCGTGGCGACGCGGGCACCCGCGGCCCGCCAGGACTCGACGAGACCGGCGGACAGTGTCCGCTTACCGGCCCCGTCGAGTCCCTCGACGACGATGAGAACGCCCATGCTGCTTCGGTTCCCGACCCCGATCAGTAGCGGTAGTGCTCGGGCTTGTACGGGCCCTCGACGTCGACACCGATGTACTCGGCCTGCTCCTTCGTCAGCTTGGTGAGCTTGCCACCGAGCGCCTCGACGTGGATCCGCGCGACCTTCTCGTCGAGGTGCTTGGGCAGGCGGTACACCTCGTTGTCGTATTCGTCCGGCTTGGTCCACAACTCGATCTGGGCGATGACCTGGTTCGCGAACGAGTTGCTCATCACGAACGACGGGTGCCCGGTCGCGTTGCCGAGGTTGAGCAGGCGACCCTCGGACAGCACGATGATCGAATGGCCGTCGGGGAAGACGAATTCGTCGACCTGCGGCTTGATGCTGATCCGCGTGACGTCGGCGGCACGCTCGAGGCCCGCCATGTCGATCTCGTTGTCGAAGTGACCGATGTTGCCCAGGATCGCCTGGTGCTTCATCTGCTTCATGTGATCGAACGTGATGATGTCCTTGTTGCCGGTCGAGGTGATCACGATGTCGGCCTTGCCGACGAAGTCCTCGACGGTGACGACGTCGAAGCCGTCCATCATCGCCTGCAGCGCGTTGATCGGGTCGATCTCGGTGACCGACACGCGCGCGCCCTGGCCGCGGAGGGCCTCCGCGCAACCCTTGCCGACGTCACCGTAGCCGCAGACCAGCGCGGTCTTGCCGCCGATGAGGACGTCGGTGCCGCGGTTGATGCCGTCGAGCAGGGAGTGGCGGGTGCCGTACTTGTTGTCGAACTTGCTCTTGGTGACCGAGTCGTTGACGTTGATCGCCGGGAACACGAGCTCACCGGCGGCGGCAAGCTGGTAGAGGCGCAGCACGCCGGTGGTGGTCTCCTC
Organism: Rhodococcus sp. CX; assembly: GCF_015865005.1. NCBI lineage: Bacteria > Bacillati > Actinomycetota > Actinomycetes > Mycobacteriales > Nocardiaceae > Rhodococcus > Rhodococcus sp. CX. Next base: position 3,528 of record NZ_JADZGH010000146.1, on the reverse strand, counting down.
GGTGACACCGCGCACCGACTGGGCGACCGTGGTCCACTTCTTCGAATCCGCAGCCAGCGACTCGCGCAGGAGCTGCAGGAAGACCTGGTACTCGGTGGAGTCGTGCTCCTCGTCGGTCGGCGGCACGACGCCGGCCTTCTCGAACTGGGCGCCCTTGAGAACGAGCATCGTGGCGTCGCCGCCGTCGTCGAGGATCATGTTCGCGGGCTCGCCGGGCCACGTGAGCATCTGCTCGGCCGCCCACCAGTACTCCTCGAGCGTCTCACCCTTCCACGCGAACACCGAGACGCCCTTGGGCTCCTCGACCGTGCCGTGCGGGCCGACGACGACCGCGGCCGCCGCGTGGTCCTGGGTGGAGAAGATGTTGCAGGACGCCCAGCGCACCTCGGCGCCGAGCGCGACGAGGGTCTCGATGAGCACGGCGGTCTGCACGGTCATGTGCAGCGAACCCGAAATGCGCGCGCCCTTCAGCGGCAGCACCTCGGCGTACTCGCGGCGCAGCGCCATCAGGCCGGGCATCTCGTGCTCGGCCAGCCGGATCTCCTTGCGCCCGAATTCGGCGAGGGACAGGTCGGCGACCCTGAAGTCGATGCCGTTCAGCCGGTCGGCCACGAGCTTGTTGTCGGACACGTGTGAGCGCCTCTCCTGTTGACAGTCGTTTTGTCGAACAGGCTATACAACCACGCCGCGGAGTGCCGCTGCCGTACCCGCCGGTATCCGTGCGGGGACGGTCACTGTCCGCCGGTGACGCGGTCCAGGAACGGACCGACCAGATACGCCATGTCCGCGGCGACGTCCCGGTCGGACTCCGGCGGCATCGCGATGTAGCTCATGGCGATGCGCACGATCGCCCGCGCCAGGATCGTCGCGTCGGTCTCCGAGGCCTGCACCCAGCTGCGCCGGAACGTCTCGACGAGCCGGCCCGACGCCCGGTCGATCAGCGGTGCCGATTCGGTGGTGATCAGTCGCAGCAGGTCCGGTTTGGCGTCCCCACGCAGCAGCGATTGCACGAGCGGATCGGAACCGCTGTCCGCGAAGAACGCGGCGAAACCGACCGCCAATGCCCGCCGGGCGTCGCCGACGTTCGAGTAGACCGCATCGTCGACGGCGTCGACGAACTGGTCGGCCAGTCGCAGCGCGTACGCCTGGGCCAGCCCCTGACGGGACGCGAACTCGTTGTAGAGCGTCTGGCGGCTCACCCCGGCGCGGCGCGCGACGTCGGTCATCGTGATCGAGGACCAGTCCCGCACGGTCAGCAGGTCCCTCATCGCATCGAGCACGGAGTTGCGCAACAGCATCCGGCTGGCCTCGTGGAACTGCACACGCCGCCTTCCATCGCGGGGCGCGACATCGGAGTCGTCTGCGGACGCTGGCTCGTGCACGATCGACATGCGCCGACGTTGCCACGCTGCGACACGCCGCGTCAACGCCGTGGGTGGCGTGCAGCGTGTGGCAGAGACCACAACCGGCCGCCGTGGTGACGGCTACAGGGCGGATCGGTCGCCGAGACAGGCCCGGAACACCTGAGTCCCGGCGGTCAGCGCCTCGACGGTCAGTTCGGGATCGGCCGCCGAGATCCACACCGAGTGGCCGGGTGTCAGGTCGAGGCCGGCACCGCCGCAGTCCAGGTGCGCCGCGCCGGCGGTGCACAACAGGATCTGCGGGCCGCACGGCGCGAGCGACACCTTCGTGTGCGGCTCGGGTTCCAGACGCGACAGCGCGAACTCCGGCGCCGGGGTGCGGTAGCAGACCTCGGCCTCGCCCACGGGGACGGCTTCGAGGATCGGCACGTCCGGGGACCGGAAGTCCAGAACCCTGAGCAACTCCGGCACGTCCACGTGCTTGGGGGTCAGTCCCCCGCGCAGCACGTTGTCGGAGTTCGCCATGATCTCGACCCCCATGCCGCTCAGATAGGCGTGCAGGTTGCCGGCGTCGAGGTACAGCCCCTGTCCCGGTTCGAGGGTGATGCGGTTGAGCAGCAGCGACGCGAGCACACCGGCGTCGCCGGGATAGAACTCGGCCAGCTGGAGGGCCGTCCGCACCTCCTCCGCGAACACCCGCGGGCGCCCGTTGGTCGCCAGGTAGGTCACGCAGCCGTCGAGCACGCGCGGCAACAGCGACGTCAGTACCGGCTGGGGCAACGTGATCCACGTGGTGAACAGGGCACGCAGCCCACCCGAGTCGGGCTGACCGGCCAGCAGGCCCACGTACGGATCGAGTTCCGGCACGCCGAGCGCCTCGAGCAGCTCCACGGTGCGTGCCGCATCCCGGAATCCGGCGAGCGCCTCGAAGCGCGTGAGCGCGACCACGAGCTCCGGTTTGTGATTCGGATCCCGGTAGTTGCGGATCGGGGAATCGAGGGGCACCCCCAGCTCCTGCTCGCGGGCGTAGCCCTGCGCGGCCTGCTCCGCGCTCGGATGCGCCTGCAGCGACAGCGGCTCCTCCGCCGCGAGCAGCTTGAGCAGGAACGGCAGGCGGGCGCCGAACCGGTCGACGGTCCCGGATCCGAGCTGCCCGTGCGGGTCGGACTCGACGACGTCGAGCAGCGACACCGGGGCCTCCCCGTCCTCCGAGAGCACCTTGGCCGGATCTGCCGGATGCGCGCCGAGCCACAGCTCCGCTTCCGGGTGATCGGACGGCACCGGGCGCCCGCACAACTCTGCGATCGCGGTGCGCGAGCCCCAGGCATAGGAACGCAGCGCACCTTCGAGTCGGCGCACTACCGGCCTCCGGCCAAACGCAGGTACGCGGCGGCCATCTCGATCCGGGCCGCGAGCACCAAGGCTTGTTCCAACACGGGCGGCACTGCCCGCGACTCCGTTTCCCCCACTACAGACACCAATTCCATATCCGGTAATGCAGCTGCGCGACGCTGCGCAGCCCGTCGATCGTCGTCCGTGCTGAGCACGAATACCCGCACGGGAGCCTCCGGAATCGGCCCGTCGAGCTGCTCGTCGTGGAAGAACGGGTCGTACGGTTCACCGGTCCCGGTGGTCGTGGCCACCAAGCGATCCCGCGCGGCGAGCGTATCCGGCAGCGACGCGGCCGCGGCGATCATCCCGGCCCCGAGCAGCAGCATCTCCGCGCCGTGGCGGGCGAGGGAGGTGGTCGCGGGGGAATCCCCGGCCAGCGCGACCCGACGCGAATGCATGCGCACCGCGAGCGACTTCGCCGGATTGTGGAACACCTCGTTGGACGGATGGTTGCGGGCTGCCTCGTTGTCCACCGCATCGGCGAGTTCGGCGAGGTCCGGCACGTGCGAGCGCACCTTGGTCGCGGCCATCGCCGTCAGCACCGCGCAGAACACCGCGACGTGGCGAGCCAGCGCGTAGGCGGACGGCAGGTGGATGCGTGGCGGCAGAAGCAGGGCCCGCCCGGCGACCGCGGCCCGGATCGGGCCCTCGTCGGGTGCGCCCACGACCACTTCGGCGCGGCGCTGCAGCCCGGCGGCCACGGATTCGACGAGCGTCGGGTCGCCCGCGTCGTCACCGGCGACCACCACCACATCGAGCGGTCCCACCCAGGTCG
>NZ_JADZGH010000145.1:66950-75695 GCF_015865005.1 Rhodococcus sp. CX | reverse complement strand
ATCCGCGGCGGGCACATCGACACCGCGGTGCTCGGCGGCATGCAGGTCTCGACGACCTTCGGATTGCCGTCGCGATCGGTGTGCTCCATGACCACGATGACCCGGCTCGCGCCGTGCACCAGGTCCATGGCGCCGCCCATGCCCTTGACCATCTTGCCGGGAACCATCCAGTTGGCGAGGTCGCCGTTGCGGGAGACCTGCATGCCGCCGAGCACCGCGGTGTCGATGTGCCCGCCGCGGATCATCCCGAACGACAGTGCCGAATCGAAGAACGCGGCGCCCGGGTTGACGGTGACGGTCTCCTTGCCCGCGTTGATCAGATCGGGGTCGATCTTGTCCTCGGTCGGGTACGGTCCGGTGCCGAGGATGCCGTTCTCGGAGTGCAGCGTGACGTGCACATCGGAGGGCAGGAAGCCGGGGATGAGGGTGGGCAGGCCGATGCCGAGGTTGACGTATTCGCCGTCGACCATCTCGGCGGCGGCCCGGGCCGCCATCTCGTTGCGGGTCCAGCCCTTCTTCTCGGTGGTCTTGTCTGCGGTCGCGTTACCTGCGGTCACTGTGCCGCTCCTTCCGATACCGTCACGGTGCGCTTCTCGATGCGCTTCTTCTGGGGGCCGGTGTGGACGATCCGCTTGACGAAGATGCCGGGCAGGTGCACCTGCGCGGGGTCGATCTCGCCGGGCTCGACGAGCTCTTCGACCTGGGCGATCGTGATCTTCCCGGCCATGGCGGCCAGTGGATTGAAGTTCATCGCGGTCTTGTCGAAGATCAGGTTGCCCGCGGTGTCGCCCTTGACGGCGTGCACGAGCGCGAAGTCGGCGTGGATCCCGAGCTCCATCACGTACCGCTTGCCGCCGAAGACACGGATCTCCTTCGGCGGAGACGCGACCGCAACCGAGCCGTCGGACGCGTAGCGCCAGGGCAGGCCGCCGTCCGAGACGGGCGTTCCGACACCGGCCGGGGTGAAGAAGGCGGGGATACCGGCACCGCCGGCGCGCAGCCGCTCGGCGAGGGTGCCCTGCGGAGTCAGCTCGACCTCGAGCTCACCGGCGAGGTACTGCCGCGCGAACTCCTTGTTCTCACCCACGTACGAGGCGACGACGCGGCGGACGCGGTGTTCGTTCAGCAGCAGACCGAGGCCGTGGTCGTCGACGCCGCAGTTGTTGGAGAACACCTCGAGATCGCCGACACCGGAGTCGACGAGCGCCTGGATCAAGACGTCGGGGATGCCGCACAGACCGAATCCGCCGACGGCGAGCGACGCGCCGTCGGTTACGTCCGCGACGGCCGCCGCGGCCGTGTCGAACACTTTCGTTGCCATTGCATGACCTCTCTCGGAAAACCTCGGCCGCGTGGTGCCGGCCCTTCGGATGCGTTCACTGGGTGGACGAGCTCGCATCAGTCGTTACCCACTACAGAGGGCAAAGACCCGCATTTCAAGGGGTGTCCGTCAACTGTACAGAGATTGCTCGCTCGCCGGAACGCGTCTCGCGGCCGCGTTCACTCAATGAACGTATGCTGTCCGGGTGGAGACCGAGCAGAGACCGCAGGTGATCGGCCGGGTGAGCGCCCTGCTGCGGGCGGTCGCCGGGTACGAGCCGCACGGGTCCTCGACGACCGAACTGGCCCGGGCGACCGGGCTGGCCCGACCCACCGCGCATCGGCTCTTGACGTCGCTGGCCGAGGAAGGCCTCGTCGACCGCGACCCCAAGTCCGGGCGGTGGTCGCTGGGGCCGGAACTGTATCTGCTGGGCTCGCTCGCGGCCGAGCGCTACGACATCACCGATCTCGCCGGTGAGATCCTGCGCGGCATCGCGCGCGAGACCGGCGAAACCGCGCACCTGTCCGCGCGCCGGGGCGACGGCACCGTGTGCCTGGCGAGCGAGGAGGGCAGTTTCCCGCTGCGCTCGCACGTGCTGTACGCGGGCAGGCGACTGCCGCTGGGCGTCGCCTCCGCGGGACTGGTGATCCTCTCGCACCTGCCGGACCACGACATCGACGAATACCTGTCACGGACCGACCTGACCGCGGAGTGGGGACCGGCCCACAGCCGCGCCGCCGTCGAGGAACGCATCGAGCAGACCCGGCTGGCCGGATACGCGACCAACCCGGCTCTGCTCGTCGAGGGAAGCTGGGGCATGGGCGCGGCGGTGTTCGATCACCGGAATTCGCCGGCATGGGCGCTGAGCGTGACCGGCGTGGAGAGCCGGTTCCGGGAGGATCGGCGCCCGGAACTCGGGGAGCTGCTGCTGCGCGAGGCGCACCGCCTCACCCAGTTGCTGCACGGCCATCGCCGCTGAGCCGCACCCGACGACGTAACACCGCCGTTACGCCGGGTAATCAGTCGATTGACAAGACGCCGTTACCGTCTGCTGTCGAAATGGTTACATCGATGGTGGATCGCACTGCTGGAGGCTGCATGGCTGACGGGCTCGAACGGTTGTACACGGCACTCGACGAGATGCTGCGCCCCGTCGACGACGCGTACGCCGCCGCCTATCCGGGCCCGTCCGCCGGCCGGCAACCGGTGCACACCGTCTACGTGCCCGCCGACCGGTACGACGCGGACACCGTCCGGTCGTGGGGCGAGCAGGCCCGGCAGGTGCTGTCCGAGAACATCACCGACGCCGGTGATCTCGCAGCGGTCACCGGGATGGAACCGGGACTCGCCCATGAGGTCCTGCCGCTCGTACAGGCCAAACTCGCGGCGGAGCCGATCGAGGATCTGCGCATCGACTTCGAGGACGGGTTCCCCCAGGCCGGAGTTCCGCTCGCCGACCGGGACGCCGACGAGGACGCACACGTCGCACGAGCCGCAGAAGCACTGCGAGCGAACACCGCGGCCACACCGTTCAGCGGTATCCGGTTCAAGTGCCTCGAGGCACCGACCCGTCGCCGCGGGATCCGGACGCTGGACGCGTTCGTGGGTGCGATCGCCGAGAAAGGTTCACTTCCCGAAGGATTCGTCTTCACCTTGCCGAAGGTGACTTCTCCCGAACAGATTTCGGCGATGGTGACAGCGTGCGAGTACCTGGAGTCCGCCTATTCGCTTACGAAGCCACTGCGTTTCGAGATCCAGATCGAGACACCCCAGGCGATCTGCGGACCCGACGGCAGCGCACAGGTCGCGGCGATGATCCACGCCGCCGCCGGCCGGTGCTCGGGTCTGCACTACGGTACCTACGACTACTCGGCGGCGTGCGGAATCGCCGCCGAGTACCAGGCGATGGACCATCCGGTCGCCGACCACGCCAAAGCCACGATGCAGGTCGCGGCCGCCGGCACCGGGGTGTTCCTGTCGGACGGCTCCACCAACCGCATCCCGGTGGGCACCGCCGACGAGATCCGCAGCGCGTGGGCGCTGCACGCCCGGCTCGTCGACCGTTCGCTGCGCCGCGGCTTCTACCAGGGCTGGGACCTGCACCCGGCGCAACTGCCCACCCGGTACGCCGCGACCTTCGCGTTCTACCGCCGCTCGTTCCCGGCCGCCGCGGCACGCATCGCCGCGTACCTCGGGCGCGCCGAATCCGGCTACCTCGACGAACCCGCGACCGCGCGAGCGCTGGCGTCGTTCGTGTACCGCGGCCTGAGCTGCGGTGCCCTGTCCGCCGCCGAGGTGCACGAACACACCGGCGCCGGCCCGGAGGACCTGCAACGCCTGGCGGGCTTCCGGACAGAGAAAGGACACTCCACCCGATGACCACCGTGATCCGGGCCCGACGCGCGGTCGTCGGCGACCGCGAACGCGCCTGCGCCGTGACGCTGCGCGACGGCCGCATCGTCGCCGTCGACGACTACGACGCCCCGCTCCCCACCGGGGCCGACGAGGTCGTCCTCGCCGGCGACGAGGCGCTGCTGCCCGGCCTCGTCGACACGCACGTGCACATCAACGATCCCGGCCGCACCGAATGGGAGGGCTTCGCCAGCGCCACACGGGCCGCGGCGGCCGGCGGGGTCACCACCGTGATCGACATGCCGCTCAATTCGATTCCCTCGACGATCGATGTGGCTGCGCTGGACGTCAAGCGCGCGACCGCAACCGGGCAGACCACCGTGGACGTCGGATTCTGGGGCGGCGCCGTCCCCGGCAACCTCGCCGACCTGCGGCCGCTGTGGGACGCGGGCGTGTACGGGTTCAAGTGCTTCCTCGCGTACTCGGGTCTCGACGAGTACCCGCCGCTGAACCGCGAACAGATGGTCGCGGCGATGCGCGAGATCGCCTCGTTCGACGGGCTGCTCATCGTCCACGCCGAGGACGGCCCGACACTCGACGCACAGCCCCCGGCCGCGGGTCGTCGGTACGCGGACTTCCTGCAATCGCGACCGCCCGTCGCCGAGTCGCGGGCGATCGCGCAGGTGATCGACGGCGCCCGCGAAACCGGTTGCCGGGTGCACATTCTGCACCTGTCCGACGCCGGGAGCCTTCCGCTGCTGGCCGAGGCGAAAGCCGCCGGGGTGCGCATCACCGCGGAGACCTGCCCCCACTACCTGTCGTTGTTCAGCGAGGAGATCCTCGACGGATCAACACATTTCAAGTGCTGCCCGCCGATCCGTGAGGCAGGGAACCGGGAAGCGCTGTGGCGCGGGCTGGCGGACGGCACGATCGACTGCGTCGTGTCCGACCATTCGCCGTGCACACCGGAACTGAAGAAGTTCACCAGCGGTGATTTCGGGGAGGCGTGGGGAGGCATCTCCTCGCTGCAACTGGGATTGCCGATCGTATGGTCGGAGGCACGGCGGCGCGGGCACACCCTCGTCGACGTGGTCCGCTGGATGGGTCGCAACACACGGGATCTGGTGGGACTCGCCGATCGCGGCGAGATCGCCGTCGGCAATTCCGCCGACCTGTGCGTGTTCGCCCCCGACGATGCGTTCGTGGTGTTCCCTGAGCGTCTGCACCACCGCAATGCCGTTACACCGTACGCTGAGCGCGCGCTGGCCGGGGTGGTCCGGCAGACGTGGCTGTCCGGCGCCCCGCTCACCGTCACCCTCGACGCGGCTCAGGATCCCGCCCCGCGCGGACGCCTGCTCACCCGTGCCCCCGCCCCGGAAGGAACCCATGAGCTCGCTTGATTTCCTGCAACTGCCCGATCTCGCGTCACGCGCCTTGGCCGGATCGGTGATGTACGCGAACGACGAATTGTTCGCGGAGCGTGAGAATCTCGTCGATCCCGAACCCGCGGCGCACGACACGAGCGACTTCGGGCACAAGGGCAAGGTGTACGACGGCTGGGAGACGCGACGCCGGCGCGAACCCGGGCACGACTTCGCGATCGTGCGACTCGGGGTGCCCGGCGTGGTGCGCGGCGTCGTGATCGACACCGCGTGGTTCACCGGCAACTATCCGCCGTTCGCCTCGATCGACGGAATCTGCGTCGAGGGATATCCGAACGCGGCGCAGTTGCAGGAAGCCGAGTGGGAACCGATCCTCGACAAGGTCGAGTTGCAGGGTGATACCGCGAACAGTTTCCCGGTGCAGAGCGAGAAGCGGTGGACCCATGTGCGGCTCAACATCTTTCCCGACGGTGGGGTGGCTCGGCTGCGGATCCACGGGGAACCGCGACCGGATCCGGCGTTCCTGCGCGGCACCATCGATCTCGCCGCGCTCGAGAACGGCGGGGATGTCGTGGACTGCTCGAACCGCTTCTACTCGTCGCCGCGCAACATCCTCGGTCTCGGCCGCGCCCGGCACATGGGTGAGGGATGGGAGAACGCCCGCCGCCGCGACGACGGGAACGACCACGTCGTCGTGAGGCTGGTCGGCGCGGGGATGATCGAACACGTCGAGATCGACACGTCGTACTTCGTCGGCAACGCACCCGGTTGGGCACGGTTGAGCGGAACAGCCGACGAGGCATCGCTTTCCGACGAGTCCGCGTGGGTGACGCTGGTTCCGCGCGTCGAGCTGCTGCCGGACTGCCGGCACCGGTTCCGGGTCGACGCGGACCGTCCGTTGCGGTACGTCCGGCTGGACGTCTACCCGGACGGTGGCATCGCGCGGCTGCGGGTGCACGGCACGCTCGTCTGAATTTTCGCAATCGGGACATCGATTACCCGGACGAAACATTCGGTCGCGCGGCGGTAACCGGGTGGGGATAGAACTGCAGGGACATGGATTCCCACCCGGTTGGAGTTGCGCATGGCCACTGCACATCCGGTCGACACCCGGTTGCCGTTCGTCCGGCAGCTCGCGTTCGGCATCCAGCACGTCCTGATCATGTACACCGGGTGCATCACCGTGCCCCTGGTGTTCGGCGCCGCAGTCGGTCTCGACCGTGACACCATCGCCATGCTCATCAGCGCGGACCTGCTGATCGCCGGCGTGATCACGATCGTCCAGAGCCTCGGTGTCGGCAAGCTCGCCGGTGTGCGGCTTCCGATCGTGTGCGGTGCGACCTTCGCCGGCCTGACGCCGATGATCCTCATCGCCAACGAATACGGGCTGCAGGCCGTGTACGGCTCGATGCTCGTCGGCGGCATCGTCGGCCTGGCCCTGGCCTATCCGTTCGCCAAGGTCATCCGGTTCTTCCCGCCGCTCGTCACCGGCGCGGTCCTCACCGTCGTCGGCATCTCGCTGATCGGCGTCGCAGGTGGCCTGATCATCGGCAACGACCCCACCTCCCCCACCTACGCGTCGCCGTCGCACATCGCGCTCGCCGTCGCCGTCATGGCCGTCGCGATCGGCTTCATCTGCCTCGGCCGCGGAATCTGGTCGCAGCTCGGTGTGCTCCTCGCGCTGGTCGTCGGCACGATCATCGCGCTGCCCATGGGCCTGATCGATCTCGGCGGCGTCGCCGGAAGCGCCTGGGTGGGAATCCCCACCCCGTTCCACTTCGGCGCCCCCGAGTTCCCGATCACCGCGGTGGTGGCCATGAGCATCGTCATCGCGGTCGTGTTCGCCGAATCCACCGCGAGCATGCTGGCGGTCAGCGAGATCACCGGCAAGCCGGTCGGCAAGGGCGACATCGCGCGCGGTCTCGCCGGCGACGGCCTGTCCGCTGTCCTCGGTGGCATCTTCAACGCGTTCGTCGACACCGTCTTCACCCAGAACGTCGGCGCGGTCGCGACCACCCGCGTGTACAGCCGCTACGTCACCGCGACCAGCGGCGTGATCCTCGTGCTGCTCGGCGCCCTCCCCAAGGTCGGGGCGGTCGTGGCGGGCCTGCCGAAACCGGTGGTCGGCGGTGTCGGCCTGATCCTGTTCGCCACCGTCGCGGTCGTCGGCATCAACACCCTGCGCCGGGTGGACCTGTCCGATCGCATCAACACCACGATCGCCGCGGTCGCCGTCGGGGTCGGCCTCGTGCCGGAACTCGCCGAGGGGATGTTCGAGAAGTTCCCGTCCTCCGCGCAGATCCTGCTCGGCAGCGGCATCACCCTCGCCGCCCTCACCGCGTTCGGACTCAACCTGCTGTTCAACCACACTCGGCTCGGGAGCATGGCCCGCGCGGCCGTCGCCGGCCCCGACGCTCCCGAGCCCGGCACGCCGGCCCCCGTCACCTCGGCCGGTACCCCTTCCACCCCAGGAGCCGTTCATGCAACCGTCTGACCCGTTCGAGGTCCCGACCATCGACATCTCCCCCTACGTGACCGCGGGCCCGGACAACGAACGCGCCCGGGTGGCCCGCCTGATCGACGAAGCCTGCAGCAGTGTCGGTTTCGTCCAGATCGTGGGGCACGGGATTTCCGATGACGTCGTCGACGGACTCACCGGTGCCATGGACGAGTTCTTCGGGCTTCCGCTCGACGACAAGAAGGCCTACCGGGTGGAGGGAGCGAACCGCGGATACAGCCCGCCGAAGAGCGAATCGCTGTCCCTGAGCCTCGGTGTCGAATCCGCCGGCCGCATGAACGACTTCTTCGAGGCCTACAACATCGGTGTCGAAGCCCGTTCGTTCCCCGGACTGGGGTTGTCCGAATCCGACTACGGCATCAATCTCTGGCCCGACATCGACGGTTTCGAGCCCCGCGTGCAGCGGTACTTCGGGGAGGCGTCCCGCGTCGCGCGCACGCTCACCCGCATCTTCGCCGACGCCCTCGGCCAGGCCCCGGACTTCTTCGACGCCCTCACCGACCACTCCATCGACGTGCTGCGCCTGAACAACTACGCGCTGCCGGAAGGCACCGTCACCCTCGACGGCGACCTCACCGGCATGGGCGAGCACACCGACTTCGGCATCGTCACGGTGCTGTGGGCCGACAACGTCGCCGGGCTGCAGGTACTCGGCAGCGACGGGGTGTGGCACGACGTGGCACCGCGCGACGGTGCGCTCCTGATCAACCTCGGCGACCTCACCGCCCGTCTCACCAACGACCGGTGGCGCTCGACCCTGCACCGCGTCAAGCCGCCGATCGTCGACGGCACCATCACGCGCCGTCGCTCGGCCGCGTTCTTCCACGACGGCAACGTCGACGCGGTGATCGCGACCCTCCCCGGCTTCGTGGACGAGGGCGAGGAACCCTACGAGCCCATCGTCGTCCGCGACCACATCAAGGCGAAGCTGGCAGGCTCCCGGCACGGCAAGCCGAACACCGCCGCGGTCCGCGAGGCCGCGCGCGTGCTGGCCGCCGCAGGAAACACGGCGACGCCGTGAGCCATGTCGTCCTGGTGCACGGCGCCTGGGCCGGGCCGTGGGTGTGGGACACGATGCTCGGGCCGCTGCGGGCAGCCGGGCACACTCCGCACCCGCTCGCGCTGCCCGGCGTCGGTGCCTGGGGCGACGACGACGTCACGCTCGACGACGT